>CAJMCT010000037.1 GCA_905211955.1 uncultured Eubacteriales bacterium
TTTCTCCGCTCCGCTTTTTTCGTCCAGCGTGATAAAGAACAGCTTGCACTTACGATTAATGGAAAAAAACGAAATAAGGGAAGGAATAGTAAATTCGATAGGATATAACGGAGAAGGAATTATAAAAGAAGATAATTTCGTTATATTCGTTCCTTTTTCCTTACCCGGAGAAAAAATAAGCTACAAAGTTTTAAAAGTACATAAAAACATAGTTTACGGTAAGCTTTTAGAAGTAAAAACTCCTGCCGAAAACAGAGAAAGACCTATATGTAGCGTTTATACGAAATGCGGAGGTTGTCAGTATCAACATTTAAGATATTATAGACAATTAAAACAAAAAAGTCTTGTCGTTCAAGACTGCTTAAAAAAGATAGCTAAATTCAATATAGAAGTTCCGTTAACCGTAAAAAGCGATTTAATTTACGGATATAGAAATAAATTAGTTATTCCCGTAAATAGAGATGAAAGCGGAGTAAAAATCGGATTTTACGCCTGTAATTCGCATAGAATAGTCGACACGACGGATTGTTCTTTACATTCTTCTTGGGTAAAGGACGTAATTCAATGTTTTAGAACTTATATAGCGCAAAATAATGTATATTGCTATTCGGAGCAAGACAAAAACGGCAGTTTAAGGCATATAGTCGTAAGAGAAATTAACGGAAAATTCATAATAGTAGCCGTTACGAAAGATAAGCTTAAAAACGTAGATAAATTAATTGAAATATTACAAACCAAGTTTAAGTTTTTCTCTTTATATATAAATTACAACGATAAAGACACAAACGTGGTAACAGGCGAAAATTTTGACTTAGTTTACGGTGAAAGCGGATTAATGCAAACGGATTTCGGCATTACTTACGAAGTAGGCCCGCAAACTTTTTTACAAGTAAACAACGGGGTAAAAATTAAACTTTATTCGGACATTAAAAAATTCGTTTCAAACTGCAACGCTAATTTCGTAATAGACGCTTATTCCGGCGCAGGACTATTAAGTTCAATTATTGCAAAAAGCGGAAATACCGTACACAGCGTGGAAATCGTAAAGGAAGCTTGCGTATACGCTGAAAAACTTGCAAAAAATAACGGAATTCAAGAAAAAATGATCGTACATTACGGAGATTGTTCGATTGTTATTCCGCAAATAATAGAAGGTTGCAACGGCGATTTCCAAATAATTTTAGACCCGCCTAGAAAAGGGGTAGATAGGAAGCTTTTATCGCTAATTAAAAACAGTAAACCAAAACAAATAATTTATTGTTCTTGCAGTCCGCAAACTTTATCGAGGGATTTAGGGATAATTTTAGGGACGATAAACGAAGAAAGCGGTGAAATTGTAAAAAACGATTTGCCTGTAAGTGAATACGAAATATCTTATATTCAGCCTTACGATATGTTCCCTCAAACAAAGCACGTCGAAACGTTGGTGGTATTATCCCACAAAAAGCCCGATTCGCATATCGAAGTAAAAATTGACTTCGACAATACGTCTCTTGATAAGTCGGCAATAGCCGAACGAGCAGAGAAAAGAAAGCCCAAAGACAAGCCAACGTACAAGGATATACAGGATTGGGTGGAGAAAAACTACGGTTTTAAGGTACACACCGCTTACATTGCAGAAGTGAAGAGAAACGAGGGACTACCAATGTACGACGCACCCAACGCCGTGGAAGAATTGAAACGTCCGCGTTCACATCCAACAGCTGAAATGGTAGAAGCGATAAAAGACGCTCTTAAACACTTTGGGATAATTTAATAAGAATTAAGGAACTTGGAACTTGTGTCCGAGTTCTTTTTCTTTGCGTTTCAGTTTCGATTGAAAAAGTTCGTTAAATGTTGTATAATATAGGCAAGGAGATTGAAATGGAAATCAAGGGCTATCATATTATTTCGTTAGAAGCGAAAGATATATACGAACAAGAATTGAAAAACGGTGCGAAAAAAGGGTTTATGTTGCCAACTAACGATGACCGCAAATTTTTTGGCTTGTTCAACAACGTTTTAGATTACTCCCTTGATTTAATCGAACTTGAAAAGCGCTATCAAAAGAAATATAGAAACAATAGGTTTTCTTTTGAAGACGAATATAATAACAAACACACGCTTACTATAATCAACCTTAAATTTACGTACACGTATAAGGACGAAAAAAACGGAAAAAACCTTAAACAATTAAGAGAACATTTTTATAAGAACGGATTTAATCTTAACGGCGTACATTACGTTCGCTATAAAAGAAGCAGCGGAAGTTCTCGTCAAGGTAAGTGCTTATTTATCGACGAGAACCTGTTGAAGGCAATGGAAAAGTGGGGCGAGTGCGGATTAAAATCTACGGGCGATTTGGCTTCGTGGGAATCTTATAAATCTCTATCATTGAGTTCATTAAAGGGCACGATAGATATTCCACTTAACGGTATTTTATTTATCCAAGACTGCAAAAGTGAATTTATAGAAGAAGTTGTAAGTGTTGAGGAAAAAGATGGCGCTTTGGTTGCTACGACAAAAGAAACCACAATAGAAAACGATATTTGGGACGGGGAGAGTTTGCTCGACGAAAGTTTATTCGTGGAAGACTATGCTGAAAAGCATATGTTACTTCTCCGTAACAAGTTTTTCAAGTCCTGCGCTTTCAAGACTAAACTTCAAAAATGGTTTAAAGACAAAAATATAACTCTTGCCGACTTAAAAGCAAGGGGATTTATTACGCTTGCAACGGATATAAGCCAAATTGTAATGGTAACGACGCCGAACAGTATGAAATTCCTTAAATTTATAGGGGATGAATTTGCTAAAATCAACGATAAACTTACTGAAAGTAACGTTCGTAAGTGGATAGATAAGGTTGATAGCACCTTTGGTGTGGTTAAATACGATAAGCGCACGAAGTTTTTCGACGGTAAAATGGTGCAAAGTAGTTATCAATTTATCAACACTTTGGGCTTTAACGAAAGGCAAGTAGAAGAATTATTAAAACCAAGCAAAGACTATTTAACGACAATTAGAAGTGATTACGATTTTATGCGCTATCATTTTAGTAATGCGTATAAAGGAGAAAAAGAAGAAGATAGAGAAGAAACGGCGGACGGTTTAGAAGAAAGAAGTAAAGTGATTTTTGCTTTAATGAAAATCAATTACGATTTTAAGGATACTTTACTTTATTATAATTTTAGAGATAAGGTAGTTAAATCGCAAAAAGATAGATTAAAGCAAGGACATATTCTCTTACCGGGAACAAACGCAACGTTGTTTGGAAATGGACCTGAATTGTTATTAGCATTGTCGGGCGAATTTAATTTACATAACACAAACAATCAATCGGCTATTTTGGATAAAGGAGAAATTGCTTGTAAAAAGTTTGAAAACGGCGAAAAGTTGGTTTGCGCGCGTTCTCCGCATATTACAATGGGTAATTTATATTGCGCTACGAATAACCTTTCAAGTGATATTTGGGATTATTTTGATTTAGGCGAAAATATCGTTTGTGTTAATGCGATTGGAGAGAATATTCAACAACGCTTAAACGGTTGCGATTATGACTCCGATGCTATGCTTATAACGAACGATAAACTTATCGTGGAAACTGCGTTTAAGCAAAAGGATAAATTTAAAGTCCCCGTGTGCAGTATCAAGTCCGACGGAAAGAAAAAGCCAAGCCTTTCGGAGTTAGATTATAATACGAGCGAAAACAAGATAGGGCATATTGTAAACTTATCTCAAAAACTCAATAGTATCTTGTGGGATAAGTTAAATGGTGGATCGGATTATGAAAGTATACAAGGAATATACGAAGACGTTTGTAAACTTGCCGTGCTTTCGGGTATTGAAATAGATAAGGCAAAGCGTGCATACGATAAAGTTAACGTTTCAAAAGAAATCAAGAAGATAGCGAATAAGCATAACGTTGTTTCTCCTGAATTCTTCAGAGAGATAGATTTTGATTATGGCGTAAAAGAACGGAACTACATCTTTTACAACGCTCCAATGGAATACGTATATAGGAGCGTTAAAGATATCGATTATCGTAAAGGCAAAGAGAAGGAGATACCATACCGAGCTATTTCTAATATGTTAAAAGAGCCTACACCAAAATCTACGTCTACCGTTTACGAGCATAGAGATAAAATCGTTGCTATTTGTAAAGAGTTTGAGAAGAAATTAGACTTTTTGTATAGTGAATTTAGGCATTCTGATGATGACGAAAAGGAAGTTATCTACACAAGGATAAAACAAACGATAGAAGACCGTAACGAACAAGTAAATGAACTGCTTTCTGAAGAATACGTTTTATACTTAATCTTGAAAGAATACGAAAAGGAAACGGGCGAAAATTGGCATATTTACGCTCCGCTCCTTGAAAACGAACTCTTTAAGGGTATGTTAAAGATGAGTAAAGTAAAAATGCAAAAGGTAGTCGAAAAAGATGATGGTGAATACGATTTATACGGCTTAAAATTTGCAAAAATACAGTAAAAATCCATAATATAACAATAAATTTAAAATTTACCCCTTATACTATGTATAAGGGGTATTTTCTTTAGAGTAGTTTTCGATATGCTATCCCGATTGGACAAGGAGGTCGGGAAAGATAATCTACAATATCTATTTTTTACGGAGGAATTGCCGATGGCAAAAATGGAACAGATTACTACGAAAACTAAAATTGCAGGCTACGAGAAAGAAGTAGCACAGTTAGAACAATTAAAAGACTTTCTTCACAATGCGGAGAAATACGCTAATTGTGGGGTACATATTCCCAAAGGGGTACTGCTTTACGGTTATCCTGGTGTGGGTAAAACGGTAATGGCAAAGTCCATTGCTGACGAACATATTAACATCGTTGAACTTCGTGCGGCGGATTGCACAAGGGATAATTCGGAAGAATTTATCCAAGAAGCATTTGCTAAAGCAAAGGAAATGAAACCTTGCCTATTGCTTATTGACGAGTTTGATAAAATTGCAGGTTGTCGTGATGAATTCTATATGGAAATGAACGACAAAGCAATGAAAATTCTTCTTCAAGAACTTGATTCGCTTAAGGAAGAAAACGGAGTGTTGGTCGTTGCAACTTGTAACGATATTCGCCGTCTTGGTCCTGCGCTCGTTCGTTCGGGTAGATTTGATAGAATCTTTGAAATAGGCTTGCCATCACTTGAAGACAGAAAGAAAATCTTGAGCCTTTATTACGATAAGATTACAATGGAAAAGAGCCTTGACGTGGATTACGTGGCGAGAGTTACTTCGGGATATTCGGGCGCACAGCTTGAATGCCTTGTGAACGAATCGGGTATTCTTGCGATTGAAAGGGGACAAACGAGTATTGATTTTGATTGTTTCCAAACGGCTATGAACAGGCTTGCTTTCCACGGCATTGAAGGGGAAATTAAGGACAACGAAAAGCATTTGGTTTCCGTTCACGAAGCTGGACACGCAATCGTTGCATTGTACTTAAAACCCGATAAATTATCGACGGCAACAATTATTCCGCAAGGTCAATCCAAAGGGCATACCCGTATGATTTACGAAGAAGATTACTACTGCTCTAGGAGTAATCAGGAAATAGATGACGTAGCTATCGCTCTTGGCGGTAGAGTGGCTGAAATTATTGAGTTTGGAGAGGCATCTTGTGGTTGTTCAAACGATATGATGCAAGTATTAAGAATTCTTGATTGTATAATAACTGAAAGCGGTAAATTCGGATATGAGTATTTGCAATGCAATACGGTTCGTGGTGGTGTAACGAGCGAGGAACAATGTCAAAAAATCGTCGCAAAACGGGTAGAAATTCTAAACGAAACGCACGAAAAAGTAAAGAATATCATTTTAGAACATAAAGGGGTATTCGATAAAATCGTGGGTGCGTTAGAAACGAAACATCTTTTAAGTCGTGACGAACTCTTAAAAATGGTAGCTTAAATTGAACAAGGGCGAACTTGAACAAGGCTCGCCCTAATTATTTTATTAAAGTGGCACAATTATTTTTCGGGAGAATACAAATGAAAAATTATATTTATTGTACAACCACTGCAAAAGGTGAGCAAACCTTTTACTTAATGGCACAAGGAACAAAATATTTTCTCTTTGTGCAAGCATATAGAAGAAGTAATAAAGAAGTTTTTGAACAAGGAATTTCTTTATACGATTTAAGAAAGCTTAAAAAGCATTGCAGTTATAGCGTAAGGCATACAATTCAAAAATTGCCCGCTTATATACGTTACATAGAACAAGAATGAGGAATTATAGTTATGGAAATGACCAAGCGTAAGCAAGAAAGCCATAAAAGGAAGAAAAGATTTGTGAATTGCATTTCACTTGATTGGGAGGTTGCGTAAATGATAGGTGCAATTATAGGAGATATCGTTGGTAGTAGATTTGAGTTTGTGGAAGACGGCTATCGTGGGAAAGATTTTGCGTTATTTGCAAGCGGATGTCGTTTTACGGACGACAGTTTAATGACGCTTGCCGTTGCAAAATCATTATTGCTAAGCAAGGGTAATTACGATAATTTGGGAGAATTAACTATTCAAATAATGAAAGATATCGCAAAGCCTTATCCAAGAATAGGTTGGGGCGGTATGTTTTATAAATGGTTGTTTGAAAGGAGTGTTCCTTATAACAGTTACGGAAATGGGGCAGGTATGAGAATAAGCCCTGTCGGTTGGGTTGCTGAAACGGAAGAAGAAGTTAAGATGCTTTCTAAAAAGGTGACGGAAGTTTCTCATAATCACCCTGTCGGAATAAAAGGCGCAGAAGCGATTGCCATGGCAGTATATCTTGCAAGAATTGGCAACGATAAGGCATATATTCGTGAAAGAATGAGTGAGTATTATCCAAAGTTGAAAGATAAATACTTTGCTATTAAATGGTTGATGGGAAATTACGGTTATGACGATTGGGGTGCTTGGGTGACTTGTGAAGGGAGTATTCCACACGCTATCGTTGCGTTTTTAGACGGAGAAAACTTTGAAGACGTAATTCGTAATGCCGTTGGTATCGGTGGGGATTCTGATACAATCGGCGCGATGGCAGGAAGCATTGCTGAAGCGTATTATGGAGTTTCTATTGAATTAGAAGAAAAAGCTTTAAGTTATCTACCCAAAGATTTGCAAGGCTTGTGTCACGCTTTTAGAACGATAAAAAAGAACAGAATACATATAAAGCAATAAAAGAACAACATTGAAATTTTTTGAAACGATAATAATATTTCTTTACTATCAACATAAAAACTATTGCAAAATCTTTACTTTTGGGGTAAAATATTACCATAATAAGTAAAGATTTTTGTTTTTATAGGTGATAAATGATAATCAATGAAGTTAAATTGAAAGAATTGCTTAAAAAGAAAGGTATTACAAAGTCTGCTCTTTGCGATGAAATCGGTATTTCTTCAAGAACTATTGCTAAAATTGGGAAAGGCGAAGATATTAACGACAAGGTTGCTCAAAAGATAGCCGAGTTTTTAGGTGTAGAAAATACGGACTTGGTAGAAGACAACGTTATACTTAAAACCTTGCAAACGGAAAAGAAGTTAAAGGTCAGCGGTGGGCTTTATCACGAAACGCAAATCAAGTTAACGTATAATTCTAACCACATAGAGGGAAGCAAACTAACGGAAGAACAAACTCGTTATATTTTTGAGACTAAAACGGTTGGCGAATTGCCGTCAAACGTTCAAATAGATGATATTATTGAAACGAATAATCACTTTAGGTGTATTGACTACGTTATAGACAATGCTGTGGACGAGCTTTCTGAAGATTTTATTTTAACTTTGCAAAAAATCTTAAAAGAAGGAACGGAGCATGCTAAAACTTACGGAGCAGGCAAGTATAAAGCTTTACCGAACGTGGTAGGTGGTATAGAAACTGCAAAGCCTGCTGACGTTGCTTTAGAGATAAAGAAACTTATCGCCTGGTATAATTCAATTAAAAAAGTTGCTTTTGAAGATATAGTTGAATTCCATTATCGTTTTGAGACGATTCACCCGTTCCAAGACGGAAATGGTAGAATTGGTCGTCTTATAGCATTTAAACAATGTTTAAAGAATAACTTTATTCCATTTTATATAGACGATGCTAATAAGTGGCTTTATTATCGTGGACTTCGTGAATGGAAGAGTGAAAAGAATTATTTAATTGAAACTTGCCGTTTTGGTCAAGATCAATATAAAATGATTTTGAGTTATTTTGATATAAGATAGAGGGTAACCTATGGCAAAGAATCATTACGTATCGCAATTTATAATAAAAAGATTTTCAGATGCAATTAACGTTTTTAATATTCATACTGGAAAAATAGACGAAAGCAAAAGACCTCATAAAGTATTTTATAAAGATGATATTTATGATGCAGAGTTGGAAAAGTTTATGAATTGCAACATTGAAAGCCGAGTTGCAAACTTGTTGAGTCACAAGTTGTTGGTTGGTGGCGATATTACTCTGACACGGGCTGATTTGTTTTTACTCAAAAGATATATGTTGCTTTGTAGCGTGAGAACGATGGATGTCGCACAATTTAAGAAGACATTGTTAAATTTTGAGCACAACGCAGACCGATATCTTGACTTGAGAACGAAAACTTTCAACGATAAAGTAATGTTGCCTAAAACTAGAGAGTTAAATATAAGTGATTCAGAATTGTATTTGAGGGGATTAAAAGTTTTTGCTAAAACAAAAGATATTCGTGATATTATGGATAACCCTTTAGCGACAAGAGAAATGATTGCGTGGGCGATTCCATTTATTGATGGCTATTTAGCCTTTTGGGATGCGCCTAACGACAAGGAATATGTTCTAACCGACTGCGGAATGTGTAGTGAATATGAGGGTTTTCACTTGATGACGGGTGGTGTTGATATCTCAAAAAATTCTTTTTTGTGGGCAAAGGTTAAAGAAGGAAAGGTTGAATATAGCTCTGTGATGCTTAGCCAAATGGTAATGTTTGAAAATTATAGTATTTTTAATATTACAAGTAAAAGGTCTATGATTTTAATTAATCCATTCTTTAGACTATATTATGGACAAAAAGTAATGCTTACGGGGGACAACTGGTTAAGGGATTATTGCATTTTGGAAAAGCCAGATATATGGCCCGCAATCCTACAAAATAGAGAGATATTTGCCGTGCCAAAAAATAGATATAAAATAGCCGAAAGGTTTTTTAGCGAAGAGGATGAATTTATATATCAACCTAAGGTGTTAACAAATGAAGATTTAATTTATATAAATACCTTAATGCTATCTCAAACAAAGGAGATTATCGGTTTTAATAATGCTACAAAAATTATTGATTCCATCTATTATTATGTTTGGTATAATGCAAATTTTAACTCAGTTAAGAGCAATTCGGA
>CAJMCT010000038.1 GCA_905211955.1 uncultured Eubacteriales bacterium
ACTGCTTTGATAACGTCGATCTTCTTGTCGCCGATTTCTTTAATAGAAACCTTGAATTCGGTCTTTTCTTCAGCAGCGGGAGCAGCAGCAGCCGCAGCGGGAGCAGCAGCAACTGCAACGGGTGCAGCAGCGCTTACGCCAAATTCTTCTTCTAATGCCTTAACGAGTTCGTTAAGTTCTAAAACCGTCATACTTTTTACTTCTTCTAACATTTTTTGAATGTCTGCCATTTTTCTATCCTCCATTATATCCTTTGATAAATAAATTTTTTAATTTTTTGTTTTTTGCACTTATTGTGCCTTCTTTTCTGCTATTGCGTTAAGAGCAATAACTAAGCTTCTCGGCATTGCTGATAGTACACCAACGAAGTTGGATATAGGTGCTTGCAACGAACCGAGCATTTTTGCAATGAGTTCTTCTTTCGAGGGCATTGCAGCGAGGGCTTTAACACCTTCAACGTCTACCTTGCCTCCGTCAACGAAAGCGCTCTTTACAGATACTTTGTTTTCATACTTTTTAACTGCTTCGATGATAACCTTGCTTGCGCCAGTTTCGTCAGCACCAAATGCTACTGACGTGGGGCCGTTTAAGTCGTCGTCAAAATCAGTTATTCCCAAATCGTTGAACGCACGGCGAACCAAAGTGTTCTTTAAAACTTTGTATTCTACGTTGTTCTTTCTAAATTCTCTACGAAGTTCGGTGTCTTGCGCAACGGTAAGACCTTCAAACTTAACGAAAACAACAGACTTGGAGTTTTGAATCTTTGCCTTGATTTCTTCAACCAATTGAACTTTTGCGTCTCTATTAGCCGACATGTTTTTACCTCCTTGTTGTAATGAAAAAGCCCTTGCAAACCAAAACGGAATACAAGGGCGCATCACATACATTATAATATAACGCTACTTAAAATTTCCGCCTCGGTGGGTACGCCTATATTAGCGTGTTAAAAACCTACTGTCTTGGGCTATTTAATTTTTTATCTTCTTGATTATAACACCTAAAACTAGGGTTGTCAACTAAAATTTAGCGTTAATTTTAACGCCGGGGCCCATCGTTGAAGCAACTGCAACGCTCTTTAAGTATTGACCTTTAGCAGCGGCAGGTTTTGCCTTTACGATTGCTTCCATTAAAGCGGTATAGTTTTCAATGATCTTTTCTTTACCGAAACTCTTCTTGCCGATGGGGCAGTGGATAATTGCGGTTTTGTCTAATCTATATTCAACCTTACCAGCCTTAGTATCTTTGATAGCCTTTGCAACGTCCATAGTGACCGTTCCAGATTTGGGGTTCGGCATTAAGCCCTTAGGACCTAAAACCTTACCGATACGACCAACCAAGCCCATCATGTCGGGGGTGGTGATAATTACGTCGTAATCAAACCAGTTTTCGGTTTGGATCTTTTGAATCATTTCTTCTGCGCCTACGAAGTCTGCACCTGCTTCTTTTGCTTGGTCAGCCTTTTCGCCCTTAGCAATAACTAAAACCTTAACTTCTTTACCGGTTCCGTTAGGAAGAACGATAACGCCACGAACTTGTTGGTCTGCTTGCTTGGGGTCTACACCCAAACGAACGTGAAGTTCGATGGTTTCGTCAAACTTTGCTTTTGCAGTGTCTAATACTAAACTTACTGCTTCATCAGCTTCGTAAAGTTTAGCGGATTCAATATTTTTAACGCTGTCAATATATTTTTTACCGTGTTTCATTTAATTACCTCCTGTGGTACGTTCGGGAAAACTCCCTCCCACTATATCCTTAATCTACAACTTCTACGCCCATACTTCTTGCAGTACCAGCAATCATGCTACAAGCAGCTTCGATTGTGTTTGCATTAAGATCAGGCATTTTGAGTTTTGCTATTTCTTCGATTTGAGCCTTGGTTATCTTAGCAACCTTGTTCTTGTTGGGTGCAGCACTTGCACTTGCAAGTCCACATGCCTTTTTGATAAGAACGGGTGCCGGTGGGGTCTTCAAAACGAAAGTGAAAGAGCGGTCTTGATAAATGGTCATAACGACGGGGATAATCAAGCCTGCTTGGTCTTGCGTTTTAGCATTAAACTCTTTTGTAAATCCAGGTATATTGATACCGTGAGGACCTAACGTAGAGCCAACGGGCGGACCGGGTGTTGCCTTGCCAGCGGGTAATTGCAATTTTACGATTGCCGTGACTTTCTTTGCCATAACTTTTTCCTCCATAAGGTGGTTCATACGTTGCGCCAGTGTGAAAATTTAACGCAACTCCCACTTTTATACGTTAACCGATTACTCGGTATAGTATTTAAAATAATGTTTAGGGCGAAACCGCCCTTCCCGAAAACTAATTGCTTTCGGTAATCTTTTTTACTTGAACGAAGTCCACTTCTACGTCGGTTGCACGACCGAACATTTCTACGTTTATCATTGCCTTTTGTGCGCTTTCGTTTAAGGATACTACCTTACCACTGAAAGATTCCAAAGGTCCAGATACGATTTTTACCGTATCCCCTACAACGAAATCTACGTCTATTGCAACTTTGATTAGACCCATTCTTGCAACTTCATCATCCGTAAGAGGTAAGGGTCTACCTTGAGGACCAACGAAGCCTGTGACACCCCTAGTACTCGTCACGAGATACCAAATGTCGTTAGAATAAATCATTTTTAAGAAAACGTAGCAAGGAAACTTCTTTCTTTCAACAATTTTCTTTTTGCCGTTTGCTTTTTCTTCGAGCATTTCTTCCATAGGAATTTGAATCTCAAAGATATTTCCTTGCAAATTGTTGTTTTCAATAAGTTTTTCAAGGCTATCTTTTACCATTGCCTCGTAGCCAGAGTAAGTGTGTATGACGTACCACTTTGCTTGTTCTTCTGCCATATTACACCCCTATATTACGAAAGCAATTTTAAAAGTTCGTAAAGACCGAAGTCGAACGCAGTAATTACTACTAAAAACGCAACGACTACAACGATAACTACACCCGTTTGTTTTACAACTTTCGGGAAAGTAGGCCAACTTACCTTCTTTAATTCGGAGAAGATGTCTTTTATCTTCGCACCGAGTCTTTTGAAGAAGCCGGGCTTTTTATCTTTATTTTTAGCCTTTTTAACTTCTTTTTCTTGCTTTTTATCGGTAGTTCCGACGAAATCTACCTTGTTTTTTTCTTTACTCATTACACGTACCCCTGTGTTTTGTAAAATCGGCTTTTTGCCGTTTACTGCGAATTATTACTTCGCTTCCTTATGCGTAGTGTGTTTTTTGCAGAATTTACAATACTTTTGAAGTTCAATTCTTTCAGCATCGTTCTTCTTGTTTTTGAACGTATCGTAATTCCTTTGTTTGCACTCCGTACAAGCCAAGGTTATCTTGTTTCTTGCGCCTTTTGCAGCCATAATGCACCTTCCGAACATGAAAAAATTAACACCCCGAAACCGAAGTGCTAATGTATTCTACCATTTATAAAAATTTATGTCAAGGTTTTTTCGCCGTTTTTAAATATTTTTACGGCTTTTTTAACTGTTTTTTTAACCTTTTCCGCCATTTTGCGCTTCTTTACCTATAACCCACAAGATATTGTTTTAAGCGCTTTGATTTTTAAGAAGATTTTTGCCTAATTTTTTGCTGTTTTTCAAAACTTCCCCTATAGGGGAATATAAATCAGCAACTTCTAACAGTTCGTTTATGTCCGATTGGGATAAAAAGGCTATTTCTTTCCCGTCGCTAAACACCACTATCTCGTTTATAGCGTCCACGTCTAAAAGGGCAATCACCTTTTTTATAGGCATAGACTTATCTACACCGTGTTTTTTATAGATTGCACCCCTTTTAAGTCTTTTGGTTGACAGCGAAGAATATATCCTTACGTAGCGGTTTTCTTCGTGCTTATCGATTGCCCCGAAAAACACCGACGTCGAAAAAAGTAGTAAAGATAAATTCACCGTAAAAAATAGCGAAGCGATAAAAACTCCTAATAGTGCTACCGCAAGGCTTATCCCTAATACTCTACAAATAAGATACGCTCTTTCCTTTTTCATATGAAGGGAAAGCACTGACGACAGCACTCTACCGCCGTCTAACGGGTATACGGGGATAAAGTTCATAAGCGCCATTGAAAAGCAGGCTTCCGCAACGACGTCGGTAAAAGCGTAAAGGGTTGGAAATATCCACCAAAGCGCAACGAAGAAAAGCCCTATTGCAAGGTTTACGAACGGACCTGCAAGGGCAATCTTAAATTCGTCTTTTGGCGAAAGCCCTTCAACGTTGCCTGAAACTACCGCCCCGAAAGGCATTAAAGTTATTTTGTTTAGTGCGTAGCCCGAACTGTTAGCCACTATCGAGTGCCCTAATTCGTGAACGACGGCGCATAACGTATAGATTACGAATACGAATATGCGCCCCGTCACGGCATAGTATACCCCGAACAGACAAAACAATGGGTGAATCTTAAACTTTATACCGCCCATACCACCGAGTTGTCTTGCAAGGTGTAGCCCTTAATAACGTTGCCGTCTTCTCCGTAAAAGCACATGGTTGCGCCGTCTTTAATATACCCTACGGGGATATTGGAAAATACTGCTCCGCCAACTTCGGTATAAGCGTAGTCTATTCCGCTCAATATGGTTTTGAAGTTATCGCAATGGGTAATCTCTACGTCGTATTTTGACGTTTCTTCATTTAAGGTTAAAGAAGTGACCGTGCCGTCGCAAGGCGAATAAACGCTTCCCGATGCGGTTATGTCCATAACCCCGTCTACTACGCTGACGTTTTCGCTCTTTGCTACGGGAAGAACGGGCGCAAAGTCAGAATAAATTCTATTGTCAACCGTTTGGGTTATTTCTTGCTCTTGGCTAAATGCGTTTTTGAAAAACACGTTAAGCCCACTGTTAGGCATAAACGCATTGGTTAAAAATATAGTCGCAACCAAAACACCTATGGCTAAAAGTTGCGCACCAACTACGCTTACCTTTATCTTCCCACTCTTTAAGCGCTTGAAAAAACTTTGTTTTTCATTTTCTTGAATTTCGGGAAGTTCCATTTCTAACTGTTCGGCTTTTAATTCGGTTTCGTCGTTAATTTTATTAATAAGTTTAGTCTTTACCGCTTCGGTATTTACCGACCTTTTTTTAGCAGTCGGTCTTTTTTTGGAGTTTTGTTTGTACGTTATAGTACAAGTACTCGTTGGAATATCCAACATTTCGGCATACTGTAATTTTTCGTTCATACTTCTTACCTGTCCTTTGGGTTTTTGTATAAATATACGAAGGTTTCTCAGGTTTTAGAACGGTTTTTTGAGACAAATATTTTAGTTGCTTTTTGCGACAAACATATGGTAAAATGTTTCTAATAAAATAAAGGACTAACAAAGTGAAACTAAATTTAAGAAAAAAACTTCAAGAAAAGAAAGGAAAACCGGTAAACGGTTTTTTTTATAAAACATTATACAACGTGGTTTTGAAGCCGTTTTTGCTTCGCCCGATGAACGTTTCGGTTATAGATAACGTAAACGTTAAAAAATTAAAGGGCCCGTTTATAGTCGTATCTAATCACACTTCGCGCTGTGATTATATTTACGTATCAAGAGCGCTTTATCCACACAAAATAAACTACGTTGCGTCTTACACTGAATTTCACCGTAAGCACTTGCACGGCATTTTCTCTATCGCAAGGGTTATCCCTAAGAAAAACTTCGTTTCCGATATCCACGCGATTAAAGAAGTTTTACAAGTCGTAAAAGCAGGCGGAAACGTTGCCCTTTTCCCTGAAGGAAAGTCTAGCATATCAGGGACCAACCAACCTTGTATGATTGGTACGGGCAAACTATTTAAGCACTGCAATCTTCCGGTTATTAGCACCACTATTCGCGGTGGATATATGTCTAACACACAGTGGAACATTAAAAACCGCCCCGGAAAAGTTGAAGTGGAAGTAAACCTTTTATTTTCTGCGGAAGACACGCAAAAGTTAACCACTTACGAATTAGAAGAAAGATTTAACCAAGCAACCTATCAAGACGATTTTGAGTGGAATAGAGAGCGTCGTATTAAATATAAAGGAAACGATACGGTTGCCAATAAACTTGAAGAGCACTTATTTCTTTGTCCTAAGTGCGGAAAAGAACTTACCATGCACGGTGATAAAAACGTATTTTCTTGCACTGCGTGCGGAAACGGTGCGCGCATTAACGAATACTACGACCTTATCCCCTTAGACGAAACTTGCGTTATCCCTAAAACCTTAAGGGTTTGGTATGAACTTCAAAGAAGAAAGGTTTACCGCGAAATTAAATCTAACCCAAATTTTACCATGACCGAAAAAGTTAAACTCGGATTTTTACCCGTAGACCACTATATCGACAAAGAACATACGAGTGAAATTCACGGCGAAGGCACGCTAACTTTAACGAGAGAGTTCTTGTCCTTTGACGGAACGGTAGACGGCAAGCCGTACTCTTTTAATCAGAGCGTATTAAACGTTCCTTCTCTTATGCTTGAAACCGATTCTTCTTACTTTGGCGCTTTTATCGACGGAGAATACCACGAATTCCACCCACAAACAAAGATTACTACCAAGTGGGTTTTGGCGGCGGAAGAGTGCCACCGTTTAGCCGGCGGTAAATGGCAAAACACCTTAAAAGAACAACAGTGGATTTACGAAGACGATAAACCCACCGATAAAGAAAATTATTATCTATAAAATATAAAACACGCAATCAAACGATTGCGTGTTTTTTTTAGTTTTTAGCCTTTAAGGAATTTTTGCATTAGCAATACGCCGTTTTCGATATAGTTTTTAGTGCTTTCGGCATTTTCTTCGTCGTATTTTTTTGCAATCTTTCCGTCAAAGTTTTTATTGCTTTTATAGATTAAGTAAGGAACGGGATTTGCGCAGTGCGTTTTTGTTGCAATTGGCGTTGGGTGATCGGGGCAAACCAAAATAGCATAATCTTCGCCCATATTTTTAAGTTCCGAAATCACAGGTCCTACTACGAGTTTATCAATTTGCTCGATAGAAAAAATCTTATGTTCTAAATCACCGTGATGCCCACACTCATCGGGGGCTTCCATGTGGATATAGCAAAAATCGTTGCCGTTTTTTAGGCTTTCTATACAAGCGTTTGCCTTACCCGTAAAGTTGGTGTCATAATTACCCGTTGCACCTTCTACTTCTATAACGTCCATACCGGTAAGTTTGCCTATACCTTTAAGCAAGTCTACTGCGGAAATCATACTTCCCTTTATTCCGTACCTATCGTAAAAGCTTTGAAGCGCAGGCTTAGTGCCTTCTCCCCAGAACCAAAGTGAGTTTGCGGGATTTTTTCCGTCTTTAATTCTCTTTAAGTTTACGGGGTGGTCTTTTAAGAGTTCGCAAGACCTTTTCATAAGTTTTAAGTACTCTTTACCTTGCTCGCTTTGCGGAAGTTTATCTTTTACGGGCTTTCCTGTAAAGTCGTGTGGGGGTATTAGGTCGCCAGCGACAGTTCCGTTTTCTACGACTAAGCAATGACGATAACTAATGCCTGCGTAAAGTTTATACTTTTCATCGTTTAAGTGCTTTGCCAAGTATTCTATAAGTTCTTTTGCTTCGGCTGTTGAAATCTCGCCAGCGCTATAATCTATCATAGTTTTATCTTCAAAGTTATCTTCGTTAGATAGCGTGACTAAGTTGGCGCGAGCGGTGACGAAAGAATCTAAAAGTTCAATGCCGATGCTCGCTGCTTCTAATGGAGAGCGCCCCGTGTAGCACTCTTTGGGGTCGTAGCCCAAAACCGAAAGGTTTGCTACGTCAGAGCCCGGTTTCATACCGTCCGGAATAGTCTTGCAAAGCCCTACTTCCGAATATGCGCAAAGCCCGTCTATATTAGGTTTGTTCGCTACGGCAAGCGGGGTTTTTCCGTTTAATGCTTCTTGGCAATAATCCGCCATGCCGTCGCCTAAAATTACTACGTATTTCATAAATTGCTCCAATCAATAGGTGTTTTGTCGTTTTTAATTAGGTATTCGTTTGCCTTTACAAAATGTCCCGAACCGAAAAACCCGTTATATGCGGATAATGGGCTTGGGTGTGCGCTTTCTAATATCAAGTGCTTTTCTTTGTCGATAAGCACTTTTTTACTTCTTGCGTTTGCGCCCCATAAAATAAATACCACGTTTTGCTTTTTCTCTGAAATGGTTTTAATAATGCCGTCGGTAAATTCTTCCCAACCCTTTCCTTTATGAGAATTTGCTTGGTGTTCTCTAACGGTAAGGCAGGTATTTAGAAGTAGCACACCTTGGCGCGCCCAACCGCTTAAATCACCGCTACTTGGGGGTTGCATACCAACTTCAGCATTGAGTTCCTTATAAATATTGACGAGTGAAGGCGGAACTTTTTCGCCCTTAGGGACTGAAAACGCAAGCCCCATCGCTTGCCCTTTTTCATGATAAGGGTCTTGCCCTAAAATTACCACCTTTACGTCTTTAAAAGGGGTAAGTTTCATACTATTAAATATGTTATACATATCGGGGTAAACGGTATGATTAGAATACTCTTTTTTTAAAAACTCTCTAAGGTTTATATAACTTTGGCTTTCGAAAAGACCTTCTAAAAGTTCGTCCCACTCTTTAGTGATTTTTATCATATTACCTTAATAATATCATTTTATTTTGACAAAAGCAATATAATTTATTATAATAACTCAAGGTTTAATATGAATATTTTAGACGTAATACTTATAGGCTTAGCGCTCGCAATGGATGCGTTTGCGCTAACAATTGCAAACTGCACCACGTATAAAAACTGTTTAACAAAGAAAAAGGCTTGGTCAATGCCCATTGCTTTTTCTTTGTTCCAGTTTATCATGCCCGTAATCGGTTTTTACCTTGGCCATCTTATCACCAAAGAAATAAACACGGTAGCCGGATACGTCACTTTTGCCGTATTTTTTATTTTAGCGGGAAAGATTGTATTCGACAACCTAAAAGAACTACGCAAGGATAAAGAAATCACCGAAACACACGACACGCATTGCAACTTTTTTTCTTTTAAGATTTTAATAGTGCAAGCGGTTGCAACTAGTATAGACGCATTTTTAATCGGTGCTACAAAGTTTGCCTTTTCCCTTTCTCACCCCTTCTTTGCTTCACTTGCGGTTGGTGGAATAACCTTTTTAATCGTTGCCTCCGCTTTATTTATAGGAAAAGGGCTTGGCAAAGCATTAGGAAAATTTGCCGAGTGGACGGGTGCAATAATTCTTTTTTCGCTCGCAATAAAAGAACTTATACAAGCAATTATTGGCTAACAAAAATTAAATAAAAAATAAACATTTGAAAATA
>CAJMCT010000039.1 GCA_905211955.1 uncultured Eubacteriales bacterium
GGGACAGGAATTTGCACAGATCAATGAATGGAATTACCAGACACAATTGGACTGGAATCTGTTGGATGAACCACAGCACCAGAAAATGCTGCTGTTCTGTGAGTCACTCAATCGGTTTTATCTGGAACATGCACCGTTCTGGCAGAATGATGATTCTTGGAAGGGCTTCAGTTGGATTTCTAACGATGATTATCAACAAAGTGTCATTGCATTTCGGCGAATTGACGATGATGAAAATGAAGTTATGATTGTCTGCAACTTCTGTCCAGTTTTACGGAATGATTACTGTATCGGAGTACCGTATTATGGAAAATATGAGCTATTGTTTAATACAGATGATGCTATATTTGGTGGCAGCGGTGTTTCTGAGAAGTCGTTCCGTACCGTTGAAGAGCCCATGCACGGATTTGAGCAGCATATTTCTATGACGCTGGCACCGCTTTCTGTTGTATATTTGAAGCACGTACCAGTGAAAAAACGGGCTGCAAAAAAGGGAACCACATCAAAAGTCCATGCAAAACGTGTGACAAAACAACCTGCAAAAAAAACAGAAAAGGCATAATTGGATTTTGCTTGTTTTCTCTGCTGCAATGCGGCAGAATTTATCATACAATGCATTTTTGTTAGGAGGAATACGAATGAAAATCAAGAAAAAATGTGTCGCCATGCTTTTGGCAGGCGGACAAGGTAGTAGACTTTATGCGCTTACCAATAACATTGCAAAACCCGCTGTATCCTTTGGTGGAAAGTATAGAATTATAGACTTTCCGTTATCTAACTGCGTAAACTCTGGCATTGATACCGTTGGTGTTTTAACGCAATATCAACCTTTGATACTTAACGACTATATTGGTAACGGACAACCTTGGGACTTGGATAGAGCGTTTGGTGGCGTACATATCTTGTCGCCTTATCAAGGAAAACACTCGTCTGATTGGTATAAGGGTACTGCCAACGCAATTTATCAAAACATGCATTTTATGAAACAGTTTGACCCCGATTACGTTTTGATTTTATCGGGCGACCATATTTATAAAATGAACTATGCTACTATGCTTAACTACCATATCCTAAATAATGCCGATTGTACTATCGCTGCAATCAACGTGTCAAAAGAAGAAGCATCGAGATTTGGTATTCTTAACACCAATGAAGATGGTAGCATATACGAGTTTGAAGAAAAACCCAAAAAACCAAAGTCAACCTTGGCATCTATGGGTATATACATTTTCAGTGCTAAAAAACTATTTAAATACTTAGAAGAAGACTCGGTTAACCCCGATTCTCACAACGACTTTGGCAAAGATATTCTTCCCACCATGCTCGCTAATGGCGAAAAGATGATGGCATATAGTTTTGAAGGGTATTGGAAAGACGTTGGAACTATTGATTCTCTTTACGAGGCGAATATGGACCTTTTAGGTGATTCTCCAAAATTTGACGTCACCGATAGTTCTTGGAAAATTCAATCGAGAAGCCCGCTTGCGCCTCCGCACTATTTGGGCGACGGAGCAAAAGCCGAAAACAGTATTATAATGTCTGGTTGCGAGATTTTTGGAACGGTAAATAATTCAATTCTCGCAAGTTCAGTCGTCGTTAAAAAAGGCGCGGTTGTTAAGAACAGTATAATTATGGCGGACGTTGAAATAGGTGAGAATTCAGTTATTGAATATGCGATTATAGACGAAAATACGGTAATCGGAAAAAATGCTAAGATTGGCGAAGATAAAACGTCAGGAAAGGGCATTGCCGTATTAAGTAGAAATATCTCAGTTGCGGACGGCGCGGTTATTTGTGGCGGTGCAATGGTAGATAAAGACGTAGTAAAGGAGGAAAAGTAAGATGAGAGCAGTCGGTATTATTTTCTCTAATATACACGATGATAACGTTCCCGAACTTGCAAGAATTAGAACACTCGGTTCAATTCCTTTCGGCGGAAGATATCGTCTTATAGACTTTCCGTTATCGAACATGGTTAACTCTGGTATCGATACGGTTGGTATTATTACAAAAAGCAACTATCAATCTTTAATGGACCACGTTGGTAGTGGTAAAGATTGGGACTTAGCAAGAAAAGACGGTGGGTTGATTTTCTTACCACCTTACGGCGACTTAGGAAACGATAGCCTTTATACCTCAAGACTTGAAGCACTTAAAGGTATAACGAGTTTCTTATTCCGTGCCGATGAAGAATACGTTGTAATGAGCGATTGCGATAACGTTTGTAGAATTAATTTTAACGACGTAATCGAAAATCATATTCGTTCTCATGCGGATATTTCTTTGGTTTATAAAAAGGTTAAAAAGACCGACGTTCCCGAAGAAGCAAACGTTTTAGACTTTGATATGCAAAACGATAGAGTAGTTGGCGTAAACTACGTTAACGATTCTTCAAAAGAAAACCTTAACGTGTTCATAAACGTATTCGTTTTGAAAAAGAGCTTTCTTCAAAATATCGTTATGGATAGTATTTCAAGAAATAAACGTCACTTTATGACCGACGTTATTGCCGAAAACTTAAAGAGTATGAAGATTATCGGCTACGAACACAAAGGTTTTTATACGGGTATTACTTCGCTTAAAGCATACTTTGACGGAAACATGAGTTTACTAAATGAGGCAAATAGAAAAGAACTTTTCGGTGATAGAAGCGTATTTACAAAAATTCGCGATTCCGCACCGACAAAGTATGGCAATAGCGCTATCGTTAAAAACTCTATGATTGCCGACGGTTGTATTATTGAAGGTGAAGTGGAAAATAGTATAATTTTCAGAAACGTAAAAGTTGCAAGGGGTGCTGTGATTAAAAACAGTATTGTTATGCAAAACACCGTTTTAGGTGAAAATTCTACTCTTAACTATATTATTGCCGATAAAAACGTAGTTGTTAGAGATAAAAAATATCTCTCTGGAACTGATATTCATCCCTTCTATATCGGCAAAGGCATAATGGTTTAATATAAAAATATATAAAGGAGAAGTAATATGGCAAACGTTAAAAAGAAAACCGCATCTACAACTTGCAACAAAAAAGCAAAAGATACGGGTAAACTTCCCGAAATCAAACTAAACGAGAAGAAAAAAATCATTTTCGTTGGCTCTGAAGCCGCACCTTTTATTGCAACGGGTGGTCTTGCGGACGTTTTGGGTTCGCTTCCTAAATCACTTGCAGCAAACGGAAATTTAGACGTCAGCGTTTTTCTTCCCCTTTACGGCAGCATCAAAGACGAGTTTAGAAAAAACTTTAAGTTTATAACCAACTTTAACGTTTCAGTTTCTTGGCGTCATCAATACTGCGGTGTTTATACTTGCGAACATGAAGGTGTAAAATTCTACTTTTTAGATAACGAATACTATTTTAAGAGAGAAGGAAATATCTACGGGTTTTACGATGATGGTGAAAGATATGCATTTTTCTCTCGCGCAGTTTTAGATACAATTGAAAGATTGAATATTTATCCCGATATAATCCACTGCAACGATTGGCAAACCGCTCCCACGATAATTTACCTTAAAGGTATGTATTACGGAAACGAAAAGTTTAGAAGAATCAAGTCGGTTTTCACAATTCATAACATAGAATATCAAGGAATATTCGGCATGGATACTTACGGAGATCTTTTCGGTTTCCCTGAATCTATCAAAAACTTCGTGGAATTCGATTTTTGCGTAAACCTTATGAAAGGTGCAATGGAAATGACCGATATTATTTCTACCGTTAGCCCGACTTATTCTAAAGAATTAAGAGATCCTTTCTTTGCACACGGACTTCAAAATATAGTAGAGAGAAACTCGCATAAATTTTACGGCATATTAAACGGTATAGACGTAGACTATTATAATCCTGAAACGGATAAGTTCTTGTTTAAGAATTACTCGGCAAAAGACCTATCGGGAAAAGCAGTCTGCAAGGCTGAACTTCAAAAAATGCTTAATCTTCCGGTAAGAGAAGACGTTCCGATTATTGCCGTTATTTCAAGACTTGTATCTCATAAAGGTTTAGACCTAATTAAATGCACGATAGAGAGTTTGCTTGATCAAGACGTTCAAGTGGTAATCTTAGGTAAGGGCGAAATAGGGTATGAAAACTTCTTTAATCATATCGCATATTGCTATAAAGGTAAATGCGCTACGGTTATTGCGTTTAACCAAGACTTATCGAGAAAGATTTACTCAGGTGCGGATATTTTCTTAATGCCTTCTAAAATGGAACCATGCGGTTTATCACAAATGATTGCAAGTAGATACGGCACCGTTCCAATCGTTAGAGAAACAGGTGGTCTTAACGATAGTATTAAAGCATACGATGGCGTAAATGGTAATGGTTTTACCTTCAAAGAATATAATGCACACGATATGCTTTACGTAATAAATCAAGCAGTAAGGACTTTCAAAGACAAAAAGGTTTGGTCGGACGTTCAAATGAGAGCCATGACAACCGATTTTTCTTGGAAAAATCAGTCCTACGAGTATGAAAAACTTTATAACAAATAAAAATTGATTATTGATGGGGAAAGTGGGAAATAATCTATTTTATAGGAGAAATAAATGAACAATATGACTGAAAAAGACGCATCATTGCTTATTAACGGAAAACTATCCAAATATTTTGGGGTTTCCGCTAAAGAAGCGACCAAAGAACAAATTTATAAGGCCGTTGTAATGTGCGTTCGTGATATTTTACTTGAAAAGCGTTCGGCTTTTAATAAAAAGTACCGCATGAAAGGTGGTAAAAGGGTTTACTATCTTTGCATGGAATTCCTGCTTGGCCAATCACTTAAAAATAACGCCTACAATTTGGGCGTAAAAGACGCTTTCGAAAAGGTCTTAAAGAACGAATTTAATATCGGCATGGAAGACCTTTACGAATTAGAACCGGACGCAGGTCTTGGAAACGGTGGTTTGGGAAGACTTGCCGCTTGTTTTATGGATGCGTTGGCTTCTCAAAACTATCCTGCAATGGGATATTCCATTAGATACGAATATGGTTTATTTAAGCAAAAAATCGTTGACGGTTGGCAAATGGAATTGCCTGATATTTGGCTTCCCGGTGGTGAAGTTTGGTTGACCCCAAGACTTGACAAGACCTTTAAAGTTAAGTTTGACGGACATATCAAAGAATATTGGACGGAAAACGGACTAACCGTTGACCACGTAGACGCTAAAGAAATCGAAGCGGTTGCTTACGATATGATGATTTCGGGCGCTAATAGTGAAGCGGTTTCGGTTTTAAGACTTTGGAAAGCGCAAAATATCCGCGACTTTGATATGAAAACCTTCTCTCAAGGCGATTATATGAGAAGTATGCAAGAAGATAACGAAGCCGACCTCATTTCTAAGGTGTTATATCCTTTTGACAACCACTTTGAAGGTAAGTCTTTAAGACTTAAACAACAATATTTATTAGTTTCAGCAACCTTGCAAGATATTGTAAATGACCACAAAAAGAGATACGGTTCTTTATCAACGCTTCCCGATAAGGCGGCTATTCATATTAACGATACTCACCCTGCACTTTGTATTCCCGAACTTATGCGTATTTTGATTGACGAAAACGGCTATTCGTGGGACGACGCTTGGTATATCGTGACTAAAACTGTTGCATACACCAACCACACGGTTATGAGCGAAGCGCTTGAAAAATGGAGTGAAGACCTTATTCAAAGAAGACTTCCCCGTATCTATATGATACTTCGCGAAATCAACGAACGTTTCTGCGCTGATATGTGGAATAGATTCCCTGGCGATTGGGATAAGATTGAAAGAATGAGCATATTCTCACACAACCAAATTAGAATGGCTAACCTTTCAGTCGTTGCATCACACAAAGTAAACGGTGTTTCGGCACTTCACAGTGATATAATTAAAAACAGTATATTCAAAGACTTTAACGACGTTTATCCCGAAAAGTTTACTAACGTCACTAACGGTATTGCTCATAGACGTTGGCTTTGCCAATCTAACCCTGAACTTTGCGAACTTTTAAACGATTGCATAGGTGACGGATACGTTAAAGATGCAAGCGAACTTATCAACTTTAAGAAGTTTGAAAACGATAAGACCGTTCTAAATAGACTTAACGAAATTAAAAAGACTAAAAAACTTCAATTCTGCGAATACGCTAAGAAAAAACAAGGCATTATAATTGATCCCAATTCCATGTTTGACGTTCAAGCAAAACGTATGCACGAATATAAACGTCAATTGCTTAACGCATTGCATATTATATCCCTTTATGAAGACTTGAAAGAAAATCCCGATATGGAATTCTTGCCCAAGACCTTCATTTTCGGTGCAAAGGCTGCTCCAGGATATTACTTTGCAAAACAAATTATTAAACTTATCTATTGCTTAGGGGAAGACATTAAGAAAAACCCCAAAGTGAACAAAAAGTTAAACGTAGTATATATGGAAGATTATTGCGTATCTATGGCTGAAAAACTTATGCCCGCATCTGAAGTTTCCGAACAAATTTCTACTGCAGGTAAAGAAGCAAGCGGTACCGGTAATATGAAGTTTATGATCAACGGTGCACTCACCGTTGGCACGCTTGACGGTGCTAACGTAGAAATGAAAGAAGCATGTGGCGACGAAAATATCTTTATTTTCGGTTTAACCACTAAAGACGTTGATAGGCTTTGGAAAATAGGCTATAACGCCACGGAATTTTATGCCGACAACAAGCGCCTTGAAAAAGTTATAGAAGCCTTAAATCGTGGATTTAACGGTGTATCGTTTAGTGATATTTCAAGATATTTATTAACGGGAAGCCCTGTTGCCGACCCATATATGTGTCTTGCGGACTTCGGTTCTTACTACGATATTAAAAAGGAAGTTGATAAGACTTATTTAGATAAACTTTTATGGGCTAAAAAGAGTCTTAATAATATTGCCACCGCAGGTGTGTTTGCTTCGGATAGATCGATTAGAGAATACGCGGATAATATTTGGGGACTTAAAAGGATTAAGTAAAAAAATGTATTTTAACCCACTTGATAAATTTTGTAAGAGCATTACGGGCGCTATTAAAGAAAATGATGCCATTACTTTTAGGGTGAAGGGCGAATTTTCTTCTTGCACGTTGGTGATTAGGCGCGACGGCTCTAATAAAGATGAATTTTATCCTATGGATAATAAAAGAGATTTCTTTGAGAAAGAAATCTCTTTTTCTCGTGGACTTTACTGGTACTGGTTTTCGCTTGGCGACGGAAGAAGTATAGGGCTATCCAAAGATTACGTTGGGGAAATTACTGATTTTCCACAAGGCTTCCAACTTACCGTGTTTGCGGACTATTTTTCTTCGCCAAAATGGTTAAACGGGGGAATTATTTATCAAATTTTTCCCGATAGGTTTAACGTTGGCGATAAAGATAAATTCGTTGAAGAAGGAAGGCTTTTGCATATAGATTGGCTGGATACTCCTATTTTTAAGCCTAACGCTCAAGGACAAGTAATGAATAACGACTTTTTCGGTGGCGACTTTAAGGGGATAACCGAAAAGTTAGACTACTTAAAAGATTTAGGCGTTTCGGCTATATATCTAAACCCAATATTTAAAGCGTTTTCAAACCATAGATACGACACGGGCGACTATATGCAGTTCGACTCAATGCTTGGAAGTGAAGAGGATTTTAAAAACCTTTTAGACGAAGCGAATAAAAAGGGTATAAAAATAATTCTAGACGGTGTTTTTAACCACACTGGCGACGATAGTTTGTATTTTAATAAATACGGTAATTATCACTCGAAAGGCGCTTATCAAGGTGAAGATTCGCCTTACCGTGATTGGTTTAAGTTTATAAACTATCCTAAAGAATACGAATCTTGGTGGGGAATTCAAACGTTGCCCGCCGTAAATAAGACTTCGGGCTTTTTAGATTTTATAACGGGAAAAGACGGTGTTTTAGAAAAATATACCAAAATGGGTATAGGCGGTTGGCGACTTGACGTTGTAGACGAACTCCCAGACAACTTTGTTAAAAAGATTAGAAGTGCCGTTAAGGGCTTAAATAAAGATGCCATAGTTATCGGTGAAGTTTGGGAAGATGCGACAAATAAAATTTCTTACGGTGCTCGCCGTGAATATTTTATTGGCGACGAACTTGACTCGGTTATGAACTATCCGCTTAAAAACGCAATAATTGATTTTGTATGCTCTAAAGATTGTAAAAATTTATCGTTTACCGTGAAAGAACAAATAGACCATTATCCAAAGCATTCTTTAGACCTCTTAATGAATATTTTAGCAACTCACGACACTTACAGGTTGCTTTCGGCTGTTGGCGGAATAAACGTTTCAGGTAAAACAAAAGAAGAACTTTCTAATCTTTATCTAGACGAAAAAGATTACGTAATAGCAAAAAATAGGCTTAAAACGGCAGTTTTATTGCAGTACACCTTATACGGTGTGCCAAGTGTTTACTATGGTGACGAGATAGGTATGCAAGGCTATACCGACCCATTAAACCGTAGGGCTTTCCGCTGGGATAGTATTGACGAAGAATTGCTTTCATTTTATAAAAAATTAGGCAAAATTAGGCGCGAAAATACTGCTTTTATTGATGGCGAGTTTAATATTATTTATGCTAAAGGCGGAGTTTTTGCTTTTACACGTGAAAATCAAAGTTCTGAAGTTGCGGTAATTATAAACTTAACTAACGAAGATAAACAGTTTGATTTTAAAGGGAAATTGGTAGACCTATTTTCCAATCAAACTTTTGAAAATAGTGTAAACGTTTTATCGGGACAATCGGTGATACTCGTAAATTCTAATGAATAAAATATTTTACGTGATTACTTGATTTTTGTTTGTGGTTATAGTATAATAATATTAATAAAATTTT
>CAJMCT010000040.1 GCA_905211955.1 uncultured Eubacteriales bacterium
ATTGAGCTAATGGTGCAAAACGATATTTCTATAAAGCCTTATCATTTTATAACAATATTTTTTATTTGTCAATCAATAAAAGGCAAAAGAAAAACAAAAAAGTCGGCTTTTTTCAAGCCGACTTTGTATTTTTATTTAAGTATTGCTTTAATTCTTCTTACACCGCTTGAAGAACTTTCTTCTTTCTTGATAACGAAAGTTCCCAAAACGCCCGTATTTTCAACGTGTGGGCCACCGCAAATTTGCTTATCTACGCCGTCTATCGTATAAATAGAAACGATTTCGTCGTCGCTCTTTGGGTTAAACACACCGTAAGCGCCTTCGCTAACTGCCTTATTGTACGGAAGTTCGCTCTTTACAACGTCTATCTTTTTTGCGATTACGTCGTTTACGAAGTTTTCCAAAGTTTTAAGTTCGTC
Organism: uncultured Eubacteriales bacterium; assembly: GCA_905211955.1. Classification (GTDB taxonomy): domain Bacteria; phylum Bacillota; class Clostridia; order Christensenellales; family Borkfalkiaceae; genus UBA1259. Next base: position 420 of record CAJMCT010000040.1, read on the forward strand.
GTCGGTAAGTTTATGGTCGCAGTTAAAGTCAAATCTTAAACGTTCGTCGGTAATGTTAGAACCTTTTTGTTCAGTGCCCGTGCCGAACATTTTTCTTAAGCCTGCAAGCATAATGTGGGTGGTAGTGTGATATTTTGTGGTCATTTCAGTTTGTTCGGTAAGTCCACCTTTTGCCGATTGCGCTTGTGCTTTAGAGAGTTCTTGGTGTGCTTTAAATGCTTCGTTAAAGCCGTTTTGGTCAACGGTAAGTCCCTTTTCTTCGGCAAGTTCTACCGTTAATTCTAAGGGGAAACCGAAGGTGTCGTAAAGCCTAAACGCTTGCTTTCCAGAGATTTCTTTTTCGGGAACGTAAGCGGGGTCTTTTTGAGACATAAACGCGTTCTTTCTTTCCATACCGAAAATGCACTTTTCAAACTCTTTCATGCCGGCATTTAAGGTTGCTTGGAATTTTTTGGTTTCTTTAGCGATTTCTTCTAAGATATAATCTTCCTTTTCAACTAAAAGTGGATAAGCATCGTTATATATCTTTTCGATAAAGATTTTAGCAACTTCTTGCATTGCAACGGGGTCTATCTCTAATGCCATACAATATCTAATAGCACGGCGAAGCAATCTTCTTAGAATATAGCCCGCACCCGTGTTAGAAGGAAGTATTCCGTTTTTATCGCCGATAAGCATAACCGCAGTTCTTGTGTGGTCGGCAACTATTCTTATAGCCTTTCTTGCTTTTTCATCCGTATCGTAATTCTTTCCCGAAACGGTTTCTAAATATTTAACCGAGTCAATAAAAAGGTCTGTTTTATATCCGTCGTCAAGTCCGTTTAAGAAAAGCAATAATCTATCCAAGCCAAAACCGGTATCAACGTTCTTGTTTTCGAGTTCGGTGTATTTTCCGCCTTCTTGCTTTTTGTATTGCATATAAACGTCGTTTCCGATTTCTACGTAGCGGTTAGAAGTTAAAAAGTCGCTTGAATCCGGACCGTCTTCACGGGGATAGAACCACTCGTTATCAGGACCGCAAGGCGTACCTACCGTTCCTTCTAATTCCCACCAGTTGTTAGATTTATCAAGAAAGAAAATGTTTTCTTCTTTTATGCCGAGTTCTTTTAAAAGTTCAGCAGTTTGTTCGTCTTTGGGGACGTTTTCGTTGCCTTCGAACACGGTAGAACAAATCTTGTCTTTATCAAAGCCGAAAACTTGGGTTAAAAGTTCAAACGACCACTTGGTTTTTTCTTTTTTGAAGTAATCGCCAAGCGACCAGTTTCCCATCATTTCAAAGAAGGTGAAGTGTGTAGCATCGCCAACCGAGTCTATATCGACCGTTCTAACGCAACCTTGAACGTTGCAAAGTCTTGTTCCCATGGGGTGAGTTTTTCCCAAAAGGTAAGGCATTAACGGTTGCATGCCGGCAACGTTAAACATAACGCCCGTCGTACCGTCGCCAATTAAAGATACCGCGCCGATATTTACGTGTCCGCGTTCTTCATAAAACTTAATCCATTTTTCTCTTAATTCTTTTGAAGTAATCATTTTAGCACCTTGAAAAATATTAAAACTTATTTCTTTTCTACCGAGTAGCCGTCTTTACTAATTTTAACGATATAACCCTTATCCGCAATTTCCGTTCTCAACGCGTCAGCCGTGGCGTAATCTTTAACCGCTCTTGCGCCTTGCATTTTTTCGGCAAGCGCCAAGATTTCTTCGGGGATAGAAAGGGCTTCTTCTTTTGAATACTTATTTAAGAATTCTTCTACGTCAGTAGTGAAAAGTCCTAAAAGCGAATAGGTGTTTTTAATTTGGTTTAGCATAGCACCTGCGGATTCGTCGTTATTGTTTAGTTTTGCTTTAACCTTCTTAAAGTAAACGAAAAGGTTAGAAAGTGCAAGTGCCGTGTTAAAGTCGTTATCCATACAAGCGTTAAACTCGTTGTCGATTTCTTTAACTTCGCCTAAGATTTTTACGCCCTTTTCCATAGCGAGTTTGAAAAGTTTATAGAACTCTACTAAATGCTTTTCGGCATCGGGGAAAAGATTATCGGTGACGTTTATGTCGCCCCTATAATTGGTTTGAAGAAGTGCGAACTTAATCGTTTCTTGAGAGTAGTTATCTAATAAATCTTTTAGGAATAAACTGTTTCCCAAAGACTTGCTCATTTTTTGCCCGTTTACCTTAATAAGTCCATTGTGTATCCAATATTTAGCGAAAGGCTTACCGGTAAGCGCTTCGGTTTGCGCAATCTCGTTTTCATGGTGTGGGAATATTAAATCCCTACCGCCACCGTGTATATCGATTTGGTCGCCGAAGGCTTTTCTATTCATGGTAGAACATTCAATATGCCAACCGGGTCTACCCTTTCCCCAAGGCGAAGTCCAATAAGGCTCTCCTTCCTTTGCTGATTTCCAAAGTGCAAAGTCTAGGGGGTTTTTCTTTTGTTCGTCGTTGTCAATTCTAACGCCGTTCATAGCGTCTTCTAAGTTGCGGTTAGAGAGTTTACCGTAAGACGGAAAACTTTCAACCGAAAAATACACGTCACCCTTTTCGGTTGGGTATGCGTGGCCCTTTTCGATAAGTCCCGAAACGAAAGAAATAATATCGTCTATACACTCGGTTGCTTTAAGCCAAACGTCAGGCTCGCCAACGTCTAACCTTTGCATTTGTGTATCGATATTTTCAATCATTTGTTTTGCGTAAACGTCAGCAGGAATACCCGTTTCGTTAGACTTTATTATAATCTTGTCGTCAACGTCCGTGTAGTTTCTTGCATAAGTGACGTCGTATCCCTTTTTAACGAAATATTTACGCATAATATCGTAAATAAGCGCTTGGTAAGCATGCCCGATATGTGCTTCGCCCGATACCGTGATACCGCAAGCATACATTCTAACTTTGCCGGGGATTATCGGCTCAAAATTTTCCTTACTGCCTGATAACGTATTGTAAATTTTCATAATTACCTATTTTTTAAACTTTCGATTTCTTCTTCTAACTTAAATAGTTTTTCTCTTAAATTGCAAATTTCTTCTTGCAAGGGGTCGCGTTTTTCTTGTTCTAAGTCGTCCACCTTTTCGCCGTTAACCCTAACCACTCTTGCGGGAACGCCAACTACCGTTGCGTAGGCGGGTACTTCTTTTAATACCACTGCGCCCGCACCGATTTTAGCATATTCGCCAACGGTAAATCCGCCTAAAACTTTTGCGCCGGCACTTATCATTGCCCCCCTTTTAATGGTGGGGTGGCGCTTTCCTTTTTCTTTACCTGTACCGCCCAACGTGACGCCTTGGTAAATAACAACGCCTTCTTCAATCTCGGCAGTTTCGCCAATCACTACGCCCGTGCCGTGGTCGATAAACACACCGCCTGCAATCTTTGCCGCAGGGTGAATTTCTATGCCCGTAAGCCACTTTGCAAATTGACTGGTTATCCTTGCTAAAAGTTTTAGTTTTATTCTATATAAAAAGTTTGCCCACCTGTGCCACGACAAAGCCTTTACGCCTGAGTATGTTAGCCAAATTTCAAACTTGTTTCTGGCGGCGGGGTCGTTAAGTTTTGCGGCGCGTATGTCCGCACGTAATCTTTTGAACATAATTTATTACCTTATATTAGGTTATTATAATAACATTATTAATAGAGTTTTGCAAGCGATAAGCGAAATAAAAAGTTTTAATAAACTTTTATTCCCGATTGCTCTATTGCCGTTTTTAGTTCTTTGTCAAAATTTTTATCCACAACCATACAGTTTACGTCGTCTAAAGAAGCAAATGTGTAGGGTGTGTTTTTGTTTACTTTAGAACTATCAAGAAGCATAATAACGTTGTTTGCACGCTTTATTGCTTGACGCTTAACTTCGGCTTCCGATTGGCTTCCACAAGTAAAACTTCCAGAACTTTTTATAAAGCCGGTTGCCGTCATTACCGCCGTTTGAATGTTTAGGTTTTGCAAAAAGTCCGAACAAGATTTGCCGACCGTGATAAAGTTGTTCTTTTTAACGTCGCCACCAAGAAGCGTGACGGTTGGCTTATTTTTTCTCAAAACCGTTTCAGTAATGTTAAGCGCATTTGTTATAACGTAATAATTGTCGTCGGGAAGCGCTCTTGCAAAGTATGTCGTTGTAGAACCGCTATCTATAAAGATACAACTTTTTGGCTCTACTAATGATACTGCCTTTTCGGCAATTTCAAGTTTTTCGGTGGTGTTATAGTTTATTCTTTCGGCGAAGTCGGCGTCTTTTGCTTTCAAAACGCTATCAACCGAAATTGCTCCACCCGAAATTCTAATAACCGCGTTAAGTTCTTCTAATCTTTGTAGGTCGCGCCTTAGCGTCATTGAAGATACGGCGGGAAATGCCGATTCTACTTCGTGAAAAGATACCTTTCCGTATCTATCTATAAACTCTTTTAACGATTGCAATCTTTCTTTCATATTTGATTTCTCCGAAAAAGACTAATTTTTCATATTTCTATTTTATATTTTAACAAAATATAACGGATTTTGCAAGAAAATAAGAAAAAAATTAACACGAAAGAAAAAATTTTTCAAAACAATCAAAATTAAAAGTAAAATCTTAAAATATCGTTGATTTTTGCGCGGAAAAATTATATAATAATTAGGATAAACAATCGGAGATGCGAAATGTTAGACCTAAAAAGAATTCAAAACGAAAAAGAAAAGGTAAAAGAACTTTTGTCAAGAAAAGGCTATGATGCTGATTTTGACACTATTCTTGCTTTAGACGAAAAAAGAAGAGCCTGCCTTACTGAAGTTGAAGGATTAAAAGCGCAAAGAAACAAAGTTTCTGCGGAAATCCCCAAACTCAAAAAAGAAGGCAAGCCTGTAGAAGGCATTTTTGCCGAAATGCGTGCGCTTGGCGAAAAGATTGCAGAATGCGATAAGCAGGTTTCAGAACTTGAAACAAAAGTTTTTGATTTGTTATCGGCAATGCCCAATATTCCAGACGAAGATCTTCTCGGTGGCGAAAAAGAAAACAACCAAGTTATAAGGGTTGGCGGTGAAAAACCCGTTTTCGATTTCGAAATGAAAAACCACGTAGATCTTTGCACCAATCTTGGCATTATCGACTACAACCGTGGAACAAAACTTTCGGGCGGTGGATATTGGCTTTACCGTGGTGACGGTGCAAGACTTGAATGGGCGCTTTTGAACTTCTTTATTAGCGAACACTTAAAAGACGGATACGAATTTATCCTTCCTCCACACCAATTAGGTTATAACTGTGGTTTCGGCGCAGGTCAATTCCCCAAGTTTGCCGACGAAGTATATTGGCTTGACTGTGACGAAGATAGAAAGAAAAATCGCTTTATGTTGCCGACGGCTGAAACGGCTCTCGTAAACATGTACGCGGGCGAAATCATTGACGAAGCAATGCTTCCAATGAAATTTTTCGCATACACCCCGTGCTACCGCAAAGAAGCAGGTTCGTATAGAGCCGAAGAGCGCGGTATGATAAGGGGACATCAATTTAATAAAGTAGAAATGGTGCAATACGCTCACCCCGAACGCTCTATGGAAGCGTTTGACGAGTTGGTAAATAAGGCCGCTTCGCTTATCGAAAAGTTAGGGCTTCATTATAGAGTTAGCAAACTTGCTGCTGGAGACTGTTCGGCATCTATGGCAAGAACTTACGATATAGAAGTTTGGATACCTAGCATGGGAATTTATAAGGAAGTAAGTTCAGTTTCTAATGCTAACGATTATCAAGCAAGAAGAAACAACACTAAGTTCCGTGATAGCAAAACTGGTAAGCCCGCTTTCCTTCACACGCTTAACGGATCGGGTTTGGCAACAAGTCGTGTTTTCCCTGCTCTTATTGAACAACACCAAAATGCCGACGGATCTATTAATATTCCGGAAGTATTGCAACCGTTTATGGGCGGACAAAAAGTTATTAAGTTATAAAATTAAAGCGAAAGCCCATAAGGTTTTCGCTTTTTTTGTAAAATTTTCTTATTTTAGCATATTATATGTTTATGAAGTAAATCTCTTTGTCAAAAGAAGAAAAGATTTTCACTTCCTGTATTAAAATAAAAATCGCCAATCTTTTGGCGATTAAATGGAGTCTTATATGAATATTTGCGTTTACGGTGCATCTAGTAAAACTATTGATAAAAAATTTATAGACCAAATAGAACTTCTTGGCGAAACCTTGGCAAAACGCGGACACGGTTTAGTGTTCGGCGGTGGGAAAAATGGCGCTATGGGTGCTTCGGCAAGGGGCGCTATCAGGGGCGGTGCTAAAAGAGTTTTGGGTATATCACCCAAGTTTTTCGACGTAGACGGCGTTTTGTTTGAAAACTGTACTGAACTTGTTTTCACTGACACTATGCGTCAACGAAAAAAACTTTTAGAAGAATATGCTGATGCTTTTATCATTGCTCCAGGTGGGATTGGAACGTTTGACGAGTTTTTTGAAATTTTAACCCTAAAACAACTTGCCCAACATAATAAACCCATGGTTATTTTCGACGTTGACGGATATTATAAACCACTTATAGAACTTATGCAAAACGCGGTTGACGGTGAATTTATGAATCAAGCGACTATGGAATTATACTTTTACACGTCTTCCATTGAAGAAGTTTTCGACTATATTGAAAATTACAAATATGAAATGAAAGAACTTTATGAATATAAAGATATAGAAAGAAACGAAGATTAATAAAACTAAAAACGTTTTAAGCCAATTCTGATGCCAATTTTAAGCAAAAGAATTGGTTTTTTTCATATAACTTTCGTGCTTTTTTCATTTTTGCCTAAGCATAATTCTATGCCGTCTGCAATCGTTTCCGCCATTTTATAAACAAGGTTTAATCTCGTTAAATTAAACAACTTAAAGTTTTGACTAGACTTTTCGGCAACTATACCAATAATACTCAAATCACCTATGGCGCTAAGATTTTTATTGACTCCAAGCCCAGGTTTTAGCCCTTTATTTAGCAAGCGCAAAAGCCCAACGTCATCTTCATCACCCACCGCTGCATCGATTGCAATAATCATAGAATTCGGGTGCATAAGTTTAATGTATTTTCTCGCATATTCTACTTCTTTTGCGGTTATTGGATGATTTAACGTCCCATATACGTACGTTTCTAAGTTCTTCTTTTTTAGCATAGTACCAACAAGTGGTCCTAAACTATCCCCTAATACTAAATCACTTCCGATACAAACGATTATAGGTGTTTTTTCGCTTTTCAAACAGGCTCTTAAAGCCTCGGCGATTCTATCTTTTGTAAGCGTGCTAAACGTGCTAAAAGAATAGTCCATATATTTCCCCTTTTCCTTTTCTCAGTAATTATTAACCGCAAAAATAAAAATATACTCATAAAGCGAAAATAACACTTTAACAATGGTTTTATAAAATAAACAGATTAGTATAAGTTTTTTCCGTTTTATGAATTGTCAAGTTTGCGCTCATTTAAGCCTATGTAAAGCGCATAAAACATCTATGGCGCAAATATTAATGCGCTTCTAAAAATTAAATCTTTTAAATTGATGCAAAAAATATCAAAATAGTCGAGTTTAATATCAGCGTTTATTAATACAAATCAAAAAAATTTGCGCAAAACCACTATAATAACCAAAAAAGCAAAATCGTCAAGTATAAAAAACTCCTTTCTCCCACTATTGTCAACCAAAACAATAAAAAAGCACTTATTAGACGTAAAAACAAAGCAATTGACAAAAAACGTGGTAAAAATGGACGTTGATGTTGCACGTGCTCAACAATGTTTCACGTGAAACAAGATAAAATTTTAAAAAGTTTCACGTGAAACACACGTGTTTGTCCAATTATTAAATTTACAGTTATTTTTGGCTCAAAATCACTAACTTTACTCGATTTTTCATGTTTTTGCTATAAATTGCATGGTGGCGCATAAATGATTTTGATTAAAAAGGCAAGTTATTATAAAGACAAAAATCAATTAAAATTGCAAAAATTCTTTGTCCCATGAAAAATTATCGGTTTCACGTGAAACAAAAATGCTTGTTTTGGATAATTTGGGCGGAGACCATTGGCGGTTTATCTAAATTAATTTTGAATAAATTTTCTACAAAACAAAGTTAAAATTGATTAAAAAACAACGTTCTGAGACAAAATATGGGAAAATTTTTCCCGCAAAAAATTTTAACCCATTCCGTCTCAGAGCGTTAAAATCGATTTTTTTAAATGCCGTTTTTTTAAGACTTTTTTATCCGTTTGCTTTAGATTTGGTGGTGGGTTTTGAAATAATTATAGGGGA
>CAJMCT010000041.1 GCA_905211955.1 uncultured Eubacteriales bacterium
ATAATTGCGTTAGAGCCGATTTGTTTGGTAAAATAAAAGATAGAATAGATAATTGCTTGCCGTTAGAACTTATAAAGTACGGCGACTGGTTATAATAAAGGAGAAGTTATGGCTAAAATTACTTTTGACGAAGAACGTTGTAAAGGTTGTGGGCTTTGCGAAAGCGCTTGCCCCAAAAAGATTATAGCGCTTAAAAAAGACAGTATCAATGCAAAGGGTTATCACCCTGCAAACGTGGTAGACGAAAGTCTTTGTATCGGTTGCGGAAGTTGTGCAATTATGTGCCCCGATGCAATTATTACGGTAGAGAGATAGAGGTGTAAGTATGCTAGAAAAAGTTTTAATGAAAGGAAACGAAGCGCTCGCTGAAGCGGCTATAAACGCAGGTTGTAGGCATTACTTTGGATATCCCATAACTCCCCAAACGGAAGTTGCGGCATATATGGCTAAAAAGATGCCTAAAATCGGTGGAACTTTCTTGCAAGCGGAATCTGAAGTTGCTGCAATAAATATGGTTATTGGTGCGTCTGCATCAGGTGTTCGTACGATGACGAGTAGTTCTTCACCGGGAATATCTTTAAAGAGTGAAGGTATTTCGTACTTGGCTGGTTGTGAAATCCCCGCAGTTATCGTAAACGTTCAACGTGGTGGTCCCGGTCTTGGTGGTATTCAACCTTCTCAATCGGACTATTTCCAAGCAACTAAGGGCGGCGGACACGGTGACTATAAACTTATCGTTTTAGCGCCTGCATCAGTACAAGAAATGTATAGTTTGACATTTAAGGGTTTTGACCTTGCGGACAAGTATAGAATGCAAACTATGATTTTGGCTGACGGAACTATGGGGCAAATGATGGAACCCGTAAGTTTAGAAGTTGGCGAAGCAAAAGTTTACGACAAGCCTTGGGCGGCAAACGGAACTAAAAATCACGATGGAAGAAACGTTATTAACTCTTTATCGTTAAGCCCCGCTCAATTAGAACAATGGAATATTAACAGATACGAAAGATACGCTATCGTTGAAAAAGAAGAAGTAATGTACGAAGAATTTATGATGGACGATGCGGAAATTTGTATCGTTGCGTTCGGTATTGCTTCAAGAGTATCTAAAAACGCTATTATGGAAGCGAGAAATCAAGGCATAAAGGTAGGTATGATAAGACCTATAACCTTATGGCCGTTCCCGAAGGACGTATTAAAGAAAGCGGCTTCAAAAGTTAAGGCTTTCCTTTCGGTCGAACTTAGTATGGGGCAAATGATTGAAGACGCAAAACTTGCAATCGATTGCTCTAAGCCCGTATATCTTTGCAACCGTACGGGTGGTATTATTCCTTCGCCAAATGAAGTCGTTGAAAAAATAAAAGAAATCGAAAAAGGAGAAGCAAAAGTATGGTAGTATTCAAAAAGACCAAAGGTTTAACTGATAACGAATTGCACTACTGCCCAGGTTGTACCCACGGTATAATACATAGGCTCGTTGCAGAATGCTTAGAAGAACTCGGCGTTTTAGATAAGACCGTAGGTGTTGCTTCGGTAGGTTGTTCGGTTTTTTCCTACAACTATTTTAACTGCGATATGATTCAAGCAGCGCACGGTAGAGCACCTGCTGTTGCGACGGGCGCAAAGAGAGCAAACCCCGATAACATAGTATTTACCTATCAAGGCGACGGAGATCTTGCCGCAATCGGTACTGCTGAAACCGTTCACTCGGCTGCTCGTGGCGAAAACATAACCGTAATCTTCGTAAACAACGCAATCTACGGTATGACGGGCGGTCAAATGGCACCGACCACACTTCCCAACCAAGTGACTCAAACTTCTCCTTATGGTAGAGACGTCACCGTCGTTGGCTATCCCGTAAAGGTTTGCGAAATGCTTTCTCAAGTAGACGGCGCAACTTACTTAGAAAGAGTTGCCGTAAACAACGTCGCTAATATAAGAAAGGCAAAGAAGGCTATAATGAAGGCTTTCAAGAACCAAATGGAAGGCAAAGGTTTTTCACTTGTTGAAGTTTTATCAACCTGTCCTACCAACTGGGGCTTAAAACCCAAAGACGCTATAAAGTGGCTTGACGAAAATATGCAAACCTATTATCCTTTAGGTGTTTATAAAGATAAATATAAGGAGAACGACTAATGAGTAAGACTACTAAAATTCTTATTGCCGGATTCGGCGGTCAAGGTGTTCTTTTTACTGGTAAAGCAATAGCATACACTGGGCTTAAATGCGGTATGGAAGTTAGTTGGCTTCCTTCATACGGCCCCGAAATGCGTGGTGGTACGGCAAACTGTAGTGTGACGCTTTCTGATATTCAAATCGGCTCGCCTATAGTTGATAAACCCGACCTACTTATTGCAATGAATCTTCCTTCACTTGAAAAGTACTATAACGAAACGGAAGCAAACGGAACTATTATCTACGACAGTTCTTTGGTAAACAAAGAAAGCACAAGAGACGATATTAAAGTTTTTGGTGTTCCCGCAACTAAACTTGCAAGTGATAACGGTTTAGAAGGTCTTGCAAATATGATAATTTTAGGTAAAGCGATTAAAGAAACCAACGTTTTAACTTTAGACCAAGTAAAAACGTCTTTAGCGCAAATGATACCTGCAAAAAAAGCCGAATTGTTAGATAAAAACGTTAAGGCTATGGAAATAGGTTATAATTTCTAAGGAAATAAAACGGTTGATTTATATCAGCCGTTTTTACTTTTAAAAAAGTGACAAACAAAAAGCCTTTTGGCATATACTAAATTAGAAAGCCAAAAGGAGGAAAAAATGTCATTTTTCTGTAATTTCCAATCGGATAAATGTCCTGGGCCAATTAAAGGAAACCCATTAAACGGTTTGTGCGAAAAGGTATGTTTGCAAGCAAAAAAGGTGTTTGATGCGTGTATGCAACAAAGCCAATTAAACGATATCGTACTTACTCTTGATGGTTTTACCCCAGTGGCACCTACATATCCCTTAACTTTTATCAGTGCAAGAAGCACTACCAGTACGGGAACAATAAGTAATTTATTAATCGAGCCGTTGTCCGAGCGCCCGAATAGTGCAAGGGTAAAGGCAGACGTCACTATTCCCGTATCCGTAGCATATACTGATGCAAACGGTGTCGAAGGCGTGGCAACGTCTACTATTACCGTCAGTAAAGACGTAATATTAAACGTACCGTCCGCATCAATTATGCCTTACGGGGTAGAAGCAGTGGTGTCTTTCGTTTCGACGCTTGGTACGTATACCGGCGAAGGCGAATTCACCATTGACGGATGTGTTTCCATAATTTTAAAAATAGTTATGGAAGTAGAACTTTTAGTGCCTTCTTACGGATATGCGGCAATTCCGCCGTGTCAGGAATATACACAGGAAGTTTGCGCAGGGTTTTTCGAACTGCCCATGTATCCAGATTAAAGCGAAAGTTAAAGAAAAAGTGCGGAATTTCCGCACTTTTTTTGTTTCAAAAAGTTCAAATGCTTGTATTGAAAAAAAGATTGTGCTATTATTAAATTATGAAAATCTTTGCAATAAGTGATTTGCATATTTCCACAAACACCGATAAGCCTATGGACGTGTTTGGTGGTAATTGGGTAGATTACTTGACAAAAATCGAAAAAGACTGGCAAGAAAAAGTCGAAGAAGAAGACGTGGTGCTTATCGGTGGGGATATCTCTTGGGCGATGAGCATTGACGACGCTCGCCAAGATTTAGAATTTTTTGCTAGGCTTAAAGGCAAAAAGATTTTCATTAAAGGCAATCACGATTATTGGTGGAGTGGAACAGGAAAGGTTAGAGACGTCTTGCCCGAAAATTGCTATGCGTTGCAAAACGACAGTATAAGAATAGACGGTGCGGTAATTTGCGGTTCTCGTCTTTGGGCCGTTCCAGGTTCGCCCGACTTTACCGAAGACGACCTTAAAATTTACAAACGCGAAACCGAAAGATTGACGTTATCTTTAAAATCAGCGCAAAAAATAAGGCAAGAAGGAGATAAACTTATTGCCTTGATACATTTTCCACCCTTCAACGTCAAACGAGAAAATTCGGCATTTACCGAACTCTTTGAAAATTTTGGCGTAGATACCGTGGTTTACGGGCATTTGCATGGCAAAAACGTTAGGGCGGACAAACTATACGTTAAAAATGGTATAAAATACTACTTGACCAGTTGTGATCAGGTGGATAATAAATTAACGGAGATAGACTAATGGAAACTACTGTAAAAGAACAAAACAAGTTTAAGTCTTACTTAAAAGCACTCCCTAAACGTTATTTTATTACTGCTTTCTCGGGCATGGCGCAAGGACTTTTCGTCACACTAATTGCGGGTACGATTTTAGCCCAAATTGCAGGCTGGATAGGTGATAATTACGTTGGAAATACCTTGCTTTACATTGCAAACATTGCAAAAGTGTTAATGGGCGCAGGCATTGGCGTAGGTATTGCGCACGCACTCGGCAAAAACAAACTATTAGTGTTTTCAGCGGCGGTTGCGGGTATGGTTGGTGCTTGGGCTGACCAACTTATAGTCGGTGGCGGTGGTTATTCTACAATAACAACTAAAATGGGTTTGGGGCTTCCTGGTAATCCGATAGGTGCATACGTTGCAACGATGCTCGTGGTTGAGATAGTTGAACTATATGCAGGTAAAACCAAACTCGACATAATATTGATACCCTTAGGAACGATTTTAATAGCATTTGTGGGAGTGTTTGTTTCTTATCCTTTTATAAAACTCGTAGACCTATTTGCCGAACTTTTAGTAATAACTATTAATGCCGGCGAAGCAGTCAAGATTATAATTGGTATTTTAATTGCAGTGGTTATGGGTGTTTTACTTACCATGCCTACTTCGTCTGCGGCAATTTGGGTTGCGATAGCAACTTCTAATACTGCAATATTAAACCCTGAAGTGTTTGCAATAGCAGGCGGTGCTGCGGTTGCAGGTTGTGCTGCGCACATGGTGGGCTTTGCCGTCACTTCTTATAGAGAAAATAAGGTTGGCGGTCTAATTTCGCAAGGAATTGGAACAAGCATGCTTCAAATTCCAAACATTATGAAAAAACCCGTTATTATGGTGCCCGAAATTATATCGAGCGCATTTGCAGGTCTTGTTGCAGTTTTACTTAATATGAGGTGTACTGCGGCAGGCGGTGGTATGGGAACGAGCGGACTCGTAGGATTGTTTGGTGTAATCGACGCAAACGCACTATATGGAGTAGCAACTATAAACACCGTTTTGGGAATAACGCTTTGCTTATTCGTGATCCCCGTTTTGATATCGCTTGCAGTTTCTGAATTTATGAGAAAGAAAAACTGGATAAAGTTTGGGGATATGAAACTTCCTGATTAACAAATAAAAAAAGGACTGAAAAAATTCAGTCCTTTTTTAGTTTTTCGTTAATTAATCGAAGGATTTAATCATTTTGCAAACTTGTTTTGCGCACGCATCGATACCGGCAGGGGATAAGTGAATATTGTCTTCGCAAATATATTCGTCTTCTTTTCCTTTGGTGATAGAGTTAAGGTCGTTAATAACGATGCCAAGTTCTTTAAGTTTAGGAACGATTGCCGCGTTGTAAGTTTCGGTCACCGAATTGACGTTATTTTCATGTGCTTCTTTTACGGTAGTAGTCGTTGCAAAAATAACGTTAGGGGTGATTTTAAGGAGTTTCTTAGCAATTCTAAGCATGTCTTCAACGTATTGCTCGACAGGGGTGAAAGAGCCTTCACCAAAAAGATTGCAAGTATCCCAGTGTCCGTTATTCCAATGGATAACGTCGGCATCTTTTATGTAATCTTTGTAATCAAAAATCATGCGCTCGGTATATTTTGCCCATCTACAATTATCTTCGGGTTGAAAAACTTCATAACCTTCCCCAAGCATTTGGGGGACTTTAGTGCCGTATCCGATAAGGCGGATAGAATCGCCTAAAAGTACAATTTTTTTCATAATAACTCCTAAATGAAATTCTACTATATTCATTTTAATCGATTTATAATAAAAGTCAAGACTATTAAATTATTTTTAGAGTTTTATTTTTTCTTTTTTCCGCATAAAATATTCAAGAAAAATAATGTGGGGGGGAAGTTTATGCAACAAACGGCGCAAACCGAACAAGACCAACTTGTTTTAGACGGAAGAAAACGTCTTTCAATGACGAACGTAGAGAGTGTAGAAGGCTTTTCTGAACAGTCATTAAAACTAATAGTAAAAGGCAATAGAGTGCAAATTTTAGGTGAAAACATTAAGATTACAGTCTTTAATAAAGCGAGCGGAAACTTAAGTGCAGAAGGCGACTTTTCCGAAATAAAATACAACTATAAAAAAGCGCCGTTGTTGAAGCGGATTTTTAAGTAATGTACGTTTCATCTAACCAATTTTACGTCTTTTTAGCTTGCGTATCTTTCGGAGCGGTTTGGGGCGGATTATTTTCGGTTTTATCGCTCTTAAAAACAAAAATAAAAATAATTTATTTCAAAGCGCTTTTAGATGTGTTGTTTTTTGTTTTATTAAGCGGTACGTATGGTTTATATTCGCATTGGGCGCATTTTCCGTCACTTCGTGCATATATGCCGATAGGGGTTATAACGGGTATATACCTTTATATGAAAAGTTTTCATTTAATACTTGCAAAAGCGCTAAAAATGGCTTATAATAAATACGTAAGAAAATTAACGCAAAAAAGGATAACAAAAGATGAACGAGGAAAAGTTTAAAAGGGTAGTTATAGCATCGACCGTAGGGGCAGTGCTTTTGCTTGTCATACTAATTTCCGTGCTCGTCTATCAACTTATAGCAATAGGTGTTCAAAAGAAAAGAGAAGAAGAACTTATTGCAAAGTACGAAGAATATAATAAACTCACTGATGAAGAAAAGGCTAAATTAGAAGCGGTAAACTCGTATTGGTATATCGTTCAAGAAGCGAGAGAAATGGGCTATTTCTTCCCCGACGATCCTAAGGCGGAATAGAATGAAAAACAGTTTGTTCGGTGTAATCGATATAGGCTCTAATTCTGTAAGACTTATGCTATCGGACGGGGTTAATGCTTTAAGTAAAGAAAACGTTATAACGCGCATTGCGGAAGGTCAAGGCGAAGATTCGATGCTAAAAGATACGGCTATCGAAAGAACTGCCTTGGCTGTTTCTTTTTACGCAAATAAGGCAAAGACTTTAGGCGCGGACAAAATCTTAATATTTGCTACCGCCGCGGTAAGAAAGGCTAAAAACAAGTTTAAATTCCTTGATAGAGTAAAAGAACTTTGTGGAATAAACGTTGACGTTGTTTCAGGCGAAAAAGAAGCGGATATCGGATTTTTAGGGGCGACTGGCGGAATAGATGGTGGCGTTATCGATATCGGTGGCGCAAGTTCTGAAATTATAGTTAAAAAAGGCGGAAAACTTTTATATTCTAAAAGTCTAAACGTGGGTTGCGTAAGTATCAATAATGCTTATGGCCAAGATAAAGATAAGATAGAAGAATATCTAAATAAAAAAATAGAAGAATACGGCGAAGTTCCGCCTTCAAATTTTTACGCAATCGGTGGCACGGCAACTTCGCTTTGTGCGATTGCGCAAGACTTAAAAGAGTATTCAAAAGATAAGGTCGACGGCTTTGTTTTAAGTAGAGAGCAAGTTGAAGATTTGGTTGAAAAATTATCCCACATGACCATTGCGGAAAGAAACGATATACCTTGCTTGCAAAAAGGGCGTGGTGAAGTAATTTTAGGCGGAGCAATACTTCTTTCTATAATTATGAAAAAATTGGGAATAAACTATATTACAGTTTCTGAAAAAGATAATTTAGAAGGCTATCTTAAAGACTATTTGGAGAATTTATGAGAAGAAGAACTAATATTTTGAACAATATTTTACTGTTTGTAATTACAATAGGCTTAGTGTTTGTGTCGGTTGTAGTTTCCAATTCAAAATACAGTAATCAAGAAATATTTTTGCTTATTTTATACTACGTTGCGGGCGCAATAATCTTTGGGTTTATAAACACCGTGGTTCACGAATTAGGGCACGTTTTTGCGGGTAAGAAAAACGGTTTTTATATAACCGCCGTGACCATTTGGTTTTTTAGATGGGTTAAAAAGGGCGGACACTTCCGCTTTGATTTATGTAAATTAGGTGAAGAAGCAGGGTATACTGAAAGTATTCCTACCCGTCCCGAAAATATGGATAAAAGATATAGAGCGATGTCAATGGGGGGAATATATGCTTCACTTATTATGACGATTTTATCTATTGGCTTTATATTTACCGCAGGCTACGTTCCGATTGCCGTATACAGTATTTTATCAATGGCATTGCCCATTTCCGCATACTTTTTGCTAGGCACTGCGCTTCCTATGGAAAACGGTGGTGTTATGAATGATGGCGCGGTAGTATGGGGTATCAATAAAAAAACCGACTCTATGAAGGTTGCTTGCGCGGTATTATCTATG
>CAJMCT010000042.1 GCA_905211955.1 uncultured Eubacteriales bacterium
AAATTTTATTAGACTGTACAGTTAAATACTCCACGATGCCTTTAAATATCGCATAAGAAAGTTCATTTTGATACTTTTCGGTTATCAATAATGCTTCATCTTCGGGGTTTGACAAAAATCCACACTCGGCTATGACCGACGGATAATCAGTGCAGTTTAATATGTAATAATCACCGGTTAATATACTACACTCTCTTGTAGCATCTTCCATTTGATTAAAAGATTTTTGTATGCTATTTGCAAGTATTTTAGAGTACTCACTATCTTCTCTATAAAAAACTTGCGCACCACGTCTTGAAGGCAAACTGTATTGATTTAAGTGAATACTAACTACTAAATTTGGATTTGTTTCTTCAATAATTTGCTTTCTTTTTAGCATATCCTTTTTCTTTAATCCGCTAGTAGCAAGCCCATATAATCCCGCATCTGAACTTCTCGTTAAAACAACGGTAAATCCTGCACTCGTTAGATATTGTTCTAGTTTTTTTACAATTTTAAGGTTTAGTTCGCTTTCTTTAACCTTTGTTTTTATACCGCTAACTCCACCGTCTACACCGCCGTGCCCTGCATCAAGTACAATTTTAACGGGGTTAAAAGTATCGCTCCCTACGGGATTTTCTTTTAACGCTCCTAAACAAACGACAAACGTTATGGCGGTAATAATTAAAACGGATATTATTAAAATATTGCGTCTTTTAAAAACAAACATTTATATTTTTCCTTAAAATTGTTGATAAGTACCAAAAAATAGCATAGTTATCAACAATTTTTATGGCGTATTTTGTCTATTATGTTGATAACTATCCTTATATATTTACTAATAAAATACAATTTTTATGCTATTTTTAATAAACAATTTAACAAAAAAACGCCCTAAAAAATAGAGCGCTTTTAAGATTAATAATTCAAACTTAAAGGTTCGTTTTTATTTATTGAATATCGTTTTCCTTGCCATATTAACGTTCCGCCATCTTTAGTAGAAATAACTTTAAGATGGTTTTTATTTAGTTCTATAGACACTAATCCGCCATTTATAGGAACACTGCCTTTTATACTGTTTAAACCACCAAGATTAGGCTCTACGTTAAAAGTTTTATAGCCTACGTCAGTTTCGTAAACACCTAAATAATATCTTCCAAATAGATATATAGGTCCTGCACCCCAAGCATGACATAGAGATTTTAGATATTTTGAACCATACATTGCGTAATGTTCAACACCGGTCATATTAGGACAGTATTCTTCCCAAATGGTTTTTGCCCCTAACTTAACCATGCCACCCCAATAGGACGTAAGCATATTTTCAACAGAGTTAAGGTCGCCAAGTTTTGCTAAAACGTCAAGCTCGTACCCTTCAAAATATGGAGTTGTAATCTTGGTCACGTTATCGTTTTGCAACACGTTTTGAAGTATACTTTCTTTTTTATCTTTATCGGCAATATCATACATCACCGCAAAAATATTTGCATGACGTGTCACGTTGTTTTTGCCCGATTTATAACTGTCTATAAATCCGCCTTTTTCACTATTCCAATAGTATTTGATTACTTTTTGCTTTAAATTTTCGCTTTTTCTCAAGAATTCTTCTTTTTCTTCTAAGCCCAATTCTTTGCAAATAAATGCCATAGACGAGTACGCTTCAATAAGTAGCATTTGTTCAGCACAAACCGCGCCCTCTTTATCTATCTCAGACCAGTCTATAAACGTCCAATCGCCTTCTACGCCCTCTATAAAACCGTCTTCATTTAATCTTGATTCGCAAAAATCAATAAGCCCTTTTGCTCTTGGATATATTCGGCTTAAAAATTCTTTATCACCATACGTTTGATAATGTTCACGAAGCGTTATTATCCATAAAGTACTGTAATCAACTATGCCGTTTACGTGCTGTTCAATAGGCGGTTTGCCAATTAAACCAATAAGAGTTCTTTGCTCTATTTCTTTATCAGCAAAGATATATCTGTTTATGCGCGCGCTTTGATAAGCATCACCCGACCAAATCCATCTATCCCTTTTTATGCCGTCCAAAAATGCTTCTCTACAATTCAAATGAAAGGTATATGAAGCCAAATCAACAATATCGTTAAATAACTTGTTGTCACACGTAAAAGTGCCATATCTTGTCAACGGCAAATATTCATACTCAGCGTTAATCTCAAGGTTTATATCCCCATTTTCAACGTAAACGTATCTAAAAGCTCTTTGTTTTAAGCGATAAGAATTTTTCCCACTAACGTATTCAAACAAACAAGTATGATCTGTATCTAATGCTTCTTCTTTGCTTTCTCCATAATAAACACCCAAACTTTTATTATAGTCAGCATTTTCAATATTTAAGTACCCAAAAAGTTCGGTATCAAAATCAAAGATAACTCCGTTTTCTAACTTCTCCTTTATTTTAGGTAAAACCTTTTTATATTCAAAAGGAAAAATTTCAGGGTTTTTATCGACACTGTCAAATTGCTCTAAATATCCAACGGGGACAAGTGGGCCCGCAAAGTTATGACAAACCCAACCTTCACCACTTGGGCAAACGTCACTTTCAACGTATACGCAAGGGAGCCCCTTATAATTGCTTATTTGAATACCTATTACGTGTTCGCCTTGCGTTAAATTGATAATTGTTTCTTTTGCATAGTATTTATCATCTACTACAACCCTTCCGTCGCCATTGATATAACACTTTAAAAAACAATCTTTGTCGCATTTTACCGTCCTATAAAACTGCGCCGTTGGATATGGTGCACAAACCTTCCACATAGGTGGTATTTGAAACTCTCGCTCTTCACGTCTTAGATTACAAAGCATAGTATGGTAAATCTCATACTCGCCAAAATTCCACATCCAATAACTTTTGTTGTTCGTGTTTTTCATCATATTTTCTCCTAATTACTTGATTAATTAACCCTATCTAAAACGACAAGCGTTTCTATATGTTTAGTTTGTGGAAACATATCGAAAGGCTTAACTAAACTTAGATTATATCTTAAAGTAGGATTTTCAACCTTTTTAATTTCACCGTTTTCCATTATTAACGTTCCCGTCAAAAGCCCAACGTCTCTTGCTAGAGTTGACGGCATACACGAAACGTAAACTATTTTATCTATATCGCTATTTATAATAGCATCGATAACTTTATAATCGCACCCTTTTCTCGGCGGATCTAAAACTAAAGAAACTTTATTTCCCAATTCTTTTTCCTTTTTTATTAGATCGGGCAAAATTTCTTCACATTTACCGCAATAATTAGTTATTTTATCGGTTAAACCGTTTTTTACAGCAAGTTCGTTAGCGCAATCAACGGCTTCTTTTACAATCTCAACACCAATCGCTTTTTTCGATTTGTTTGATAGTATTGCCGTCATAAGTCCTGCACCACTATATGCATCGATAACCGTTGAATTTTTAGTATCGCCTATAACTTCGCTAACTTTTTTATAAAGTTTATAGCAAACGTTAGAGTTTACTTGCATAAAACTTCTAACGCCTATTTGGTAGTCAATACCAAGCATTTTAGAAGAATACTCTCCGTCACCTTTTACAAGGTAAAAATCTTCCCCGTAAATGACGTTTGAACGTGATTTATTTACGTTTATGTATAAGGAATAACAATCGTTAAAGTGTTCGTCTAAAAGGCGAATAAGATTATCTATTCCTTTTAATTCTTTCTTAAGCGAAACCACGGTAAATATGAATTTACCATCGATTTCTTTAACGGTAATTTCTCTAACGTCACCGCTAAAATCTTCTTCAGAGTATCCCCTTATCTTATTTTCATTAAAATAACGAGTAAATACGTCTATTATAGTTTTAGTCCAAGACGGATTAATTGGGCAATCTAAAATTTCAACCACCCTATGCGAATTATTAGCGTAAAAACCTATAACGGTTTTTCCGTTTTGAAAAGCAACGGGAAGTTGAAGTTTGTTCCTATAACCGTATTGTTTATCGGAAACTTCGGACACGTCCATTTTTGCGCTAAGATTTGCAATCTTTTCAAAGCAGGTTTTTACCGCGTTTGATTTAATATTTAGTTGCTCAGCGTAATCGACGTGTTGAAGTTGACAACCACCGCATTTTCCGTAAACTGAACATTTAGGTTGTACACGGCAAGGTGCAGGCTCTATAACTTCTAAGAGTTTTCCGAACGCAAAGGTTTTTTGAACTTTTAGTATTTTATAACGAATTTTTTCCCCTTTAATAGAAAAAGGCACAAACACGACGAGATTATCTCGCCTGATTACACCTTCACCATTAGAGCCGAAATCGACAACGACGTCAATATATTCTTTGTTCTTTTCAAGCATATGCAAACCTATTTAATAATTTTTGAAAGATAGCGGTTGATAACCACCCTTGATATAAACACAAACTTATCGAAAAGGAAATGAAATAAAACACCTATTCCCGCAACGAAGAAGTATACGTTATTAACGATAAAATCGGGAAGCCCCGCCAAAACTTCTGGACCAAACACTAAAACGTAGAAAAAATAAGTTCCAAAAGCCGAAGCAATAGACCAAATTAACCCTATTAACATAAACGCATATTTATTGAAGTTTTTTTGCATTGCAATGCATTTTATTATGGGAAAAATACCAAAATAAAGCAAAAACAACGGAAAAACAACCGAATAAATATTAAATCCGCTAAACAAAAAGGCTAAAACCGTTCCTGCCAAATATGAAAGCACGCAACCTAAGTAAGAGCCTAAATATAGTGGCATTAAAACGAATATTGATGCAATTAAAACGGCAACCAAATCAAAAAATTCGATATAAGCGCCAAGCGTTAAAAAAATTGCAATAAAAGCCGCGGATATTGCTGAAAGGGCTACGACTTTACTTTTCATTATCTACAACAACTGTTGCAAAGCAAGTTCATACAGCACCAAGTAGTACAACAGTCTGCCATAGCACCACAATCGTCACCGCCCATTTGCCTATTTGCGTTGGGATTTGAGTTGGTAGAATAGTTAGCGTTGCCCGAGTGGAATTGTCTATTTGCAAAGTCCATTTTAGCATTGAGTTTTTGATATGCTTCTTTGTATTTTACGTTATCTTTATCCATACTCATAGCAATCTCTAACTGTTTCTTACTTTCGTTAGTCCAGTTTTTCTTATAGAAAATTACCGATTGAAGATAGTGCCACTCGGCGTTCCTTTCTGAAAAATCGTCAAGCATGCGTTGCGCAACGTCTAATTTGCCTTCCTTAATCTTTTCTGATATAGCCGAAAAATCAGCGGTATCAAAATCGCTAGTATCGTGCTCTCTTCTAAACGTAATAATTTCGTTATAAGCCATATCAAGTTTGGTAAGATTTTTTGCAGCTGTGTTACCTTTTTCGCCTTCTAAAAATCTATCCTTAGAATATTGTTCTCTTAAACTTTTATAAGCAACTTCTATTTCTTCGTCAGTTGCATTTTCGCTTATGCCTAAGATTTTATAGTATTCTTTCATTACTTACTCCCTAAAACTTTTTTAGTTTGTTCTCTAATTCCATTAAATAGAATATTGTCAGTTAAATCATGGTTAAATTTATAGTCTAATGTTTTTGCATCTTCTGTTATGTCAGACAAAATCGCACTAAAAATAAACTCTAATTCCGATATGTTTTTGTCAAATAATTCTTCTTTCGTTTTAGCGTCTTTATAAATATTTACAAACACGTTAAAATTGTTCTTTTTTAGGTCTTTATCAAAGTCGTCTACCGCGTCAATAAGATAAATCCACTTGCCTAAATTATACGCTAAGTTTTCTACCCTATCGTTTGACTTATCTTTCAATATGCTAATAGTTAATTCTTTCATCATATTTCCAAAAGGATCGGAAATGATGTCGATACTATCGCAAGCGCTCTTTTCTAGTTCTATTAGTTTAGAATAATTTCTCTTAACGATCAAATCAAGTTCGGGGGCAAATTTTTTTGCCTTTTTGTACCCTTTCTTAAAGAAACTGCGCTTTAGTCTTCCCTTATTTTCATCACTAACGTCGTCGCTTAATTTATAATAGGCAAGTATAACGTTTAGTGCCCCTAACTTTTTTGTTAGTTCGTCTGGGGTGGCAACCGGTCTTTTTGTAAACCAATGCGCAATGCAGTGCTCTTTTTTTAGTTTAACGTCTAAACCCGAAAGATTATGAAGAAGCACCGAAAAAAACGTTAAATCGTAGTTTAATGTAAATCTTGCAATATTTCCACACGTACATCCTATACCCTTGCACAATCCACAATACATTGATTTATACAAGACGGTATCTTTAACGTACATATTCGGGTTGTCTGTTTTAACGTATCCGAACATTATCTTCTCTTTCTTGGGACAAGCCCAACCTTTTTATATACTTTATTAAGCGTTTTATACGCTAAGTAAGATGCTCTTTCAGCACCTATTGCCAAAACGTCGTCTAAATAGTCTTTATTTTCTAAAAGTCTATTCTTTTCTTGTCTAATAGGTTCAATCTTTTCGGCAACCGCTTCGCCAACCTTTACTTTAAAATCGCCGTAGCCTTTTCCTTCAAATTCTACTTGTGCTTCTTCTATCGTTTTATCCGCAAATGCCGAATAAATAGTTAAAAGATTGCTTATACCCGGTTTTTCGGGCGAATATACTATTTTATTATCACTATCGGTGACTGCGCGTTTAAATTTTCTAATTATAGTGTCGGGGTCGTCGTTCATAGAGATAAATGCGTTAAGGTTTGCGTCAGACTTACTCATTTTTCTATTGGGTTCGGCTAAACTCATAACCCTACCGCACGACTTACCAATATAACCTTCGGGGACTTTGAAAGTTTCACCAAAGCGGTTGTTAAATCTTATAGCCAAATCTCTTGATAATTCTAAGTGTTGCTTTTGATCCGCACCGATCGGAACGAGTTCAGATTGATAAAGCAAAATATCAGCCGCCATAAGTACGGGATAATCCATAAGCCCCATATTTATATTGTCTTCGTGTTTTTGGCTTTTATCCTTAAATTGCGTCATTCTTGAAAGTTCACCGGGATATGCTATGGTGTTAAGCACCCAAGCAAGTTCGGTATGCGCGGGAACGTGAGATTGTGCGAAAAGTATAGACTTTTCGGGATCAATACCGCACGCTAAATAAAGCGCGGTAAGTTCGTAAGAATTTTTTCTTAAAACGGCAGGATCTTGCTTTACCGTAAGAGTGTGAAGGTCGGCAAGTGCAAAAATACCGTTATAATCGTCTTGTAATTTCTTAAAGTTTCTAAGCGCACCCAAGTAGTTGCCTATTGTTAAAATACCACTCGGTTGAATTGCGCTAAAAAGTTTTTTCTTATCTTCCATTATTATATCCCGTTATATTATTGTTTAACAAATTCCATAACCGCTTGAACTGTTTGGTCTTTTTCTATTACATTGTTAAAACGTCTTTCTTTTGTTTTTAATTCTTTAATTTGATTTTGTAATGTTTCATCAGATATGATTTTTGCCTGATTTGCATTTGCCACAGCAGTATTACTATTGGACAATGCCTCATCTGCTTCAGAAATTTTATCGTTGATCTCAGTTATAGAGGTATTGATCTCAGACATTTTATTATTAAATGCAGCAGATCTCTGGGCTTCCGCTGCAGTACGGTCTGTTTCAGCGGTAACTCTGTCAGCTTCCTGTGAACGGACCGTGCTGATAAGTTCATTTAAGTCATTGATTAAGCCCTGTGCTTCTTCTGAAAGAGAATGATAATCAGATTGATATGATGATTAATATATAATATGTGGCAAAATATCATCAACAGCTATCAGCTTTGGAAGAAGAGAAAAGATGAGATAGAACGGTGACCTCTATAGGTGGCTTCAAGGTTTTACCGGATTACAACATCCATGCTTTA
>CAJMCT010000043.1 GCA_905211955.1 uncultured Eubacteriales bacterium
CGAGCGAAAGAGCAATATTAAACTTGCTTCTAAATCTATAAACAATTATTTTTTAGACGTTGGGGCAGAGTTTTCTTTTAACAAAGTAGTTGGGGCGAGAACGACTTCTCGTGGTTATAAAACGGCTAAAATTATTGAGAAAGGAAAGTTCGTAGACGGAGTTGGCGGTGGAGTTTGTCAGGTTTCTACAACGCTTTATAACGCGGTGCTTTTGGCGGGGCTTACCGTCACGGAGTTTCACCCGCACTCGCTTCCCGTGTCTTACGTGTTGCCGTCTTTTGACGCAATGGTAAACTCTGGTAGTGCCGACTTAAAGTTTGTTAACACTAGCAATTATCCAATTATTATTTGTACCGAAGCGGACGGCGAAAAACTTACCGTTAGCGTGTGGGGTGCACCAAAAAAGGAAACGTACGAGAGAAAGAGCGTTGTATTAGAAGATATAATAGCGGAAAAAGAAGAAGAGATTATAGACGAAAAAGGGGAATATCCCGACCTTTACGAAGGCGAGTATAAATTTATAGCGTATAGTAAAAACGGATATAAGAGCGAAGGGTATTTGATAAAGATTATAGACGGGAAAGAAGAAGGTAGGGTAAGGCTTAGAAAGGATAGTTATATGGCACAGCGTGGTGTTGTTATTAGGGGGACGGCGGAGCGCCCCGAAGATACGGACGGGTTTTATTACTTTACACTTAAAGAAAAGTTGCTAAAATATCTTGGGATATATTAAATAAAATAAAAAAATACTTTGACAAATCAATTTTTTTGTGATAACATATCATAGCGCAAGATAAAGCGAGCACAACTTAATGTAAGCGAAGAAACATTGAGCAAGGAGAAATACCCAAGAGGCTCAAGGGGCTCCCCTGCTAAGGGAGTAGTATGGATAAAACCGTAGCGAGGGTTCGAATCCCATCTTCTCCGCCAACAAAAACCTAAGCCAAACACTTGTGGTTTGGTTTAGGTTTTTTGCTTTGTGAAATTGTTATGGGATTCGAACGGGTAGGAATCGCAAGCCTAAAACCAAAGTGCAATTTGTATTGGCTTGCGATAAAAGGTGGACACCCACCTTTTACTACCCCGGCGTGATAGCGAGCGTGTAGCCAAAGGCTACGCAAAATTTTAATTTTGCAAAAGTTTAAAACCTTAAACTTTTAGCGAAGCGGAGCGATTCCCATCACCTGCTGTCAAATATTGTACTTGTTTGTTATTTTGTTAATATGGGAATCGAAAAAAGCTCTCTACGGCTTGGTAGAGAGTTTTTGATTTTATACCGTTAATTCGTTTATACCATTTTTGAGTTTTTGGGTTATGCCCTTATATTTTACATAACCCTTAAAGCCATTGTTTTGTACGGTGATTTTCACCTTGTCGTCTACTCTATCCCAACGGGTTTTAACACTATACTTCCCGTTGTTAAAACTTGCCTGGGCGAAGTTTAGGACATCTACAGTCTGGGGCGAAATTTCAATTTCTTTGCTACTTATTACGTTTAAGCCCGCAAGTTTTTTATAAAAAAACGCTGAAACACTTCCGTAGAAATGGTGGTTTAAGGAAACCTTTCTTGTTTCACCGTCTACCCTTTCGTATTGATTGGGAATATCCTTAAAGTTCATAAAGATTTCCCAAAGCGAAGTGCCACCTTTGTTTATTATATCGGCATAACTTGGCCACGTGGGATTAGTTATCATTTTGTATGCCAAATCAGAATAACCGTTATCACAAAGAGCGGTATAAATATATTTACTACCGTTAATACCAACAGCCAAGTGATCGTCTTTTTCTTTAATCAACTGCACTAAATTTTCTACGGCTTTTGGCTTTTCTTCTTCATTAAATATACCTAAAACTATACCTGCTGATTGCCCTGTTTGAGATTTAAAAGTAAACCAACCGCCGTCCGCAATATATTTCTTTCTAATATTTTGTTTTACTTTTTCAGCTTGCACTCTGCAAATTAGTGCGTTTTTCTTTTTACCTAAGACTTCGTAAAGTTTTGAAGTTAATATCCACATTTGAACGACAAGCATAGAGTCGGTAAACTCCAACGGCGTACTCCATATCCCCTCGTTATGCTGACCGATTTCACACCAATCGCCTAAAACGAACGAATAAAGCCCGTCTTTGTTTTCTTGGGTTTTAAGATATTTTAAGTATCTTTCAATAGTAGGAATACTCTCTTTAACTATCTCTTTCTTGCCGTAAAATCTATAAAGTTCATAAGGGATTGCCATAAGCGCGATATCGGCAAAAGGGCCATTCCCCCACTCGTATCCCCAACCGCCAGTTGGGACCATGCCCGGTACTTGACCTTTTTCGTTTTGAGATTTAATAATATTAAAATACCACTCTCGTAACGAGTCGTACACGTCGTGATTATAGCAAAACTGTTCTGAAGATAACGCAGCATCGTCCATCCAGCCGTTCTTTTCACGGTGAGGGCAATCAGTTGGGAAATAATAGAAGTTTGAAAAGTTGCTTTGCATTACGCAATCTTGAATTTTATTAACCGTTTCGTCGCTACAACTAAACGTTCCCCTAATACCTATATCAGAGTGCAAGAAAATTGCTTCTAACAAACTTTCAGTCGCTTGCTCTTTGGTTATACCTTTAACCGACACGTACCTAAAGCCGTAGTATGCAAAAGACGGCACATACTCTTGAATACCTTCTTTACAAATATATACGCCGTGTTGAACATATTCTATATCGTTTCTACCCGGGAAACTTACGTTATCCATATCGAGTTTTCCGTCTATTACCATTTCGCCAAAATGAAAGTCTATTCTTTGACCTTCTTTGCCGTTGATTTTTAGACGTACTATACCTGCCATATTTTTACCAAAATCGTAAATATAGCAGTCTTTTCCTTCAATAATTTCTTTAACCTTTAATCTTTCAAACGCCTTTATAGGATCAGCCGTGCAAAGTTTAATCTCACCCTTAGGACTTTCTACAATTAGGGGTTTTCTTTGGTTTATACCTACGTAATCCTTAGAAAACACGTCTTTTTCAAGCCTTGCATCATATCTTTCCCCAGCACGATAGTCGTCAAAAATTATTGCCGAGTCTGACACCATAAAACTTTCGTCCGTGGTTAAAAAACGTTTTTTACCTTCAAACAGCCCCAAGTAAAACTTTGGTGCCGAACGATAAAGTTCTTTTTCAAAGTCCCAAATATTAAAGTCTATACTATTTGTAAAGCCATTTCCGAGTAAAACAACGATAGAGTTGTCTTTTTCTACCAAGTTGTCTATTGTATACTCGTCCATATAAACGTAATGTTCGGGATTTGAAATGTATGGCGCGAAATATCCTTTGGTATATTCTTTACCATTTATAAAAAGACGATAAAACCCCGCGCAGGCTATTTCTAACCTGCACGATTTTTTACCGCTATAATCAAACATTTTCTTAAAAATTGGGGCTGGAACGTGATTTTCTCTGCTATTAAATTCTTTACCTGCTGAGATAAACGTTTTTTGGTTTTTCATTATTTTTATACCTTTTTGGTTCTATCTTCAATAACCAATTTTTCGGTGATGTCTTTTAACGTCATTACACCTAAGTCGCCTTCTTTTCTTGAACGAACGGATACGGTGTTTTCTTCTTGTTCTTTATCACCTACGATAAACATATAAGGAATTTTATCTAACTGTGCTTCACGAATCTTGTAGCCGATCTTTTCGTTTCTAACGTCAACTTCGGCACGAATACCTGCAAGTTTAAGTTCTTCTACTATCTTTTTAGCATAGTCCGCCGTTCTATCAGTTAAACTCATAACCTTTACTTGAACGGGACAAATCCAGAACGGGAACGCGCCTGCATACTTTTCGATTAAAAGTGCGAGCGTTCTTTCATAACAGCCGATTGAACTTCTATGAATTACGAAAGGATGTTGCTTTTCGCCGTTTTCGTCTACGTAAGTCATATCGAAACTTCTACCTGCAGCAAAGTCTAACTGAATAGTGATTATGGTATCTTCTTTGCCGTAAACGTTTTTGCTTTGAACGTCTAACTTAGGTCCGTAGAAAGCCGCTTCGTCGTCCGCTTCAACGTAAGATAAGCCGATGTTATCTAAAATCTTTTTCATAAGCGCTTCGCTTTCGTTCCACGCTTTATCGTTATCGATATATTTTGCCTTGTTAGACTTACCGCGTTTACTGAAACGGAAAGTCACGTCTTCTTTCATGCCTAAGCATTCTAAGAAATAATAACTAAGGTCTAAACAACGCTTAAACTCTTCTTCAATTTGGTCGGGCGTACATATAATATGTCCGTCAGAGAGCGTAAACTGTCTAACCCTTATAAGACCGTGCATTTCACCGCTCGCTTCGTTTCTAAACTCAGTTGCGGTTTCACTGTATCTACAAGGTAAATCTCTATAACTCTTTAATCCGTTCTTATAGATTTGATATTGGAAAGGACAAGTCATTGGGCGAAGTGCCATTGCTTCGGGAGAATTTTCGTCGCCAATAATGAACATTTTATCTCTATAGTGATCCCAGTGTCCTGAAATTCTATAAAGGTCGTTCTTTGCCATGTTAGGCGTTTTGGTTATCATAAATCCACGCTTTTCTTCTTCGTCCTCTACAAAACGTGAAAGTATTTGCATTATCTTTGCGCCCTTTGGCATTAAGATAGGAAGACCTTGACCTACAACTTCTTCAGTCATAAAGATACCGAGTTCTCTACCAAGTTTATTGTGGTCGCGAAGTTTTGCTTCTTCTAACTTGGTTAAGTATTCGTCAAGTTCAGACTTCTTTTCAAAAGCAGTGCCGTAAATGCGGGTAAGCATTTTGTTCTTTTCGTTTCCGCGCCAGTACGCACCCGTTAAAGACGTTAATTTGAACGCTTTAATCTTGCCGGTAGATGGCAAGTGCGGTCCACGGCATAAATCCATAAAGTCGCCTTGTTTATAGAAAGATATGGTGCTACCTGCAGGTAAATCGTTAATTAACTCTACCTTATAGGGCTCTGAAAAATCTTTAACGATTTTCATCGCGTCCCTTTTGCTATACACTAGTCTTTCTATCGGAAGATCGCTCTTAATAATGTTTTTCATTTCGTTTTCGATTTTAGCGAGATCTTGTTGGGTTATAGGAGTCTTAAAATCGATGTCGTAATAAAAACCGTTTTCAATCGTAGGACCGATAGCAAGTTTAGAAGTTGGGAATATACTCTTTACTGCTTGTGCTAATACGTGCGAACAAGTATGTCTTAAAACTTGCAACCCTTCGGGATCACGAAGGGTTATGATAGAAAGTTCTACATCGCTTTCAATAATCGTAGAAAGGTCAACAAGTTCGCCGTTGATTTTAGCGCAAACTGCGTTTCTTGCCAAACCTTCCGATATGCTCTTTGCAACGTCCATTGCGCTAATGGGCGCATCAAACGTCATTTTTGAGCCGTCTTTTAAAGTAATTTCCATATTTCACCTCATAAAAAAATCCTTACGCAATCACTTGCGTAAGGACGAAAAATTCCGCGATTCCACCTTACTTGCCGTAATTTCTTACAGCCTCTCTTTATCGGTTTATAGCCCGATTACTTTGCCGAATACGGTGGTTTCGATTTCCCCTTCCGTTTATGGGCTTGCACCTTTCCCCACTCTCTTTAAAACTTGTTGAGATTCTACTTGTCCGATCCATAGCAATTAAGTTGGTGAATATATCTTAAACCACTTTGATTTTTTTGTCAACTCTTTTTTTAAATTTCCTTTCCCTAATATCTTCCGTTTGCAAATACTATTCTATCCCCGTAATACTCTTTAAGATATTTTTCGTCGTCTTTTGGCAGTTCGCCAAAGAGTTCTATCTCTCCGCAGTTAGAAAGTAGCGCTTCTCTAACGATGCTAACCTTATCTCCGCCGAGTAGCGAACTCTTTTTTAGCCTTCTATAATGTGCGTCGTACACCTTTCCTTCTTCTATATAAATTCTCTTTCTTTTATTTTCTAAAAGATAGGATATAAACTCTTTTAGTTGACTTCCCATAAAACCCGTGGGAATATACGAAACAATGTCCGACCACTTTTTCTTTAGGGGTTGAAGTCTAAAATTATATATGCCGTCTACCGCTAAATCTCTACTCCCTTTTAAGCGTTCGAAAGAATACCTTTTATCTTCGTCTAAATCAGCGGCTATTAAACTTGCCATAAGTATTTCGTACTCCACACTGTTTAATCCGCTGACTTGAACGTTCTTTTTGAAAAAATCGTATTTGTAATTTATAGCAACTATATCGGCAAGTTTATCAGACACTTCTGCCGATACTATATCCGAATATTCGTCTGGGCAGTCTATCGTTAATACTGCCCGACTTCCTAACCTTTTTATACTGTACCTACTTTCAGTTGTGTTCAAAATTTCTTGAGTGCAATTTTGAACGTAGTATAGATTGCTTTCGTTAAAGTCCTTTTCAGAAACCGTTATTATAGCCATATAATGTAGTTTATGCCTTGAACTTTCTTTTTATTTATTCAAAAGAACTTTTTTTACAGTGTTTTTTTGTGTTTTCTTTTTCCTTATAAAAGACTTATAAATAACCTTTCCGATTTCGGAAACCGTTATAACGCTACTGCTTAGCATAACTATCTTCACCCACGTCGATAAACACATTGGGCTTAAAGAAAATATCGGGTATGCTACCTGAACGATTAAAATTTGCAGTATGAACACGGCAAAAAACGTTAAAAGCATAATCTTATTGTTGCCAAGTTTTTTAAATATGCTTTCGCCACCAAGTTCCCTACTGTTAAACGCGTTAAACAGTTGAAACATTATAAAAAGCGTAAAAGTTGCGCTCTTTATTTCTACTTCCTTTACAGAAAGAAAATTAAGAGTATACTGTGCGCAAAGAAGTCCACCTATAAATAGTCCGTTAAAAAGTATTCTCATTAGCATACTAAAACTTACTATACTATCCGCCCTATTTACAGGCTTGTTGTTCATTACGTTTTTGTCAGACCGCTCTAGTCCTAAGGTTAGGGCGGGCGGACCGTCCATAATGACGTTTATCCAAAGAAGTTGCAAGGTGTTAAAGGGCGTTTCTAAGCCCACTATTGCAGAGTAAGTTATAAATAGTAATGCCGAAACGTTAACAGATAGTTGAAAAAGTATAAAACGTTGCAAGTTTTTATAAACGTTTCTACCAAACGCAATCGCGCGAACTATCGTAGAAAAACTATCGTCTAGCAAAATAACGTCGGCAGATTCTTTGGTGATTTCGCTACCCGATTTTCCCATTGCAATACCAACGTCCGCATGCTTTATTGCAGGGGCGTCGTTGATACCGTCGCCCGTCACTGCAACCACTTCGCCCGCGCTCTTTAAGGCTTTTACTACCCTTAACTTTACCATAGGCGTACTTCTTGCTATAACGCTTATCTTGGATAGCATTTTTATTAAAGTTTTGTCGTCTACCTTTTCTATCTCGCTTGCGTTTATAACCTGACTTTCGTTATCACAAATTTTGAGTTTTCTCGCGACGGCAAGCGCAGTACTACTATTATCGCCCGTAAGTATTTTTATCTTTATCCCAGCGCGCTTACACTCTTTTACAGCATTATATACTTCGGGACGTATTTCATCGTATAAAACGGCAAAGCCGTCGTATGAAAATTCGTCCGCATCTTTATGCGCAAAACAAATTACTCGCCCTGCGTTTTCTTGCTTTTTTCTAACATTTTGGTAAATCTTATTTTTTTGGCTATCCGATAGATTACACATTTCTATAACCTTTTCGGGAGCACCTTTAACTAGCGT
>CAJMCT010000044.1 GCA_905211955.1 uncultured Eubacteriales bacterium
TGGGTTTTCTTCGCACATTAATTTTTTAATTTTTTTCCAAACGCTTTCTTGAACTTGTGTAGCGGCAACGCCATTTTCAAGGTTTTCTTGCATAATCTTATCGGCTTCATCTTTTATTTCGGGATCTAAAACTTCAAGTTTATCTTCTAATTCTTTGCCCTTAAATTCGTTAAGGTTAAAAAATGCGAAAAACTTCTTTCTAAATTTACCCCAAAGGATAATAAACGTTGCGCCGAGCGATGCGGCTATAACCGTTATTGAAGACACTAACGCGGTGGTTGCGGCAGGGTCTATGTAGAGCATATTGTTAAAGTTTGCAAAGGTATTAAGCATAAGAAACACTCCTTAAACTTCTTTTTTGGCGAGCGACATAAGAATATATTGCGCACCTTTAACTGCGGACGAGCCGTGGTTATAAATCATATCGTCAAACTTTTTATTGATGACGGGGGTGTATTTTTCTGTGTTTTCTATAAGGTATCTAACCTTTTCACCAACGGTATCTAAATCTTCTTTATTTACCGACATACCGATTTCGTCTCTTAATGAGATTTCTATAGGGGTAAGGGGAATCTTGGTATAGTTTTCGTTGGGGCATTTCATTTTGGTATTAACGAATAGTGCGGGTCTACCCGTAGCAAAGCAAAATTCAGGCGCTATACCCGACCAGTCGGTTATGATTAAATCTGAAGAGTATATCGACTTGTTGCTTGCAAAGTCTAATTCGAAAACCAAATGCTCGCTATCGTAGTCTTTATATTTTTCGGTTAAGGCTTTCATTTGCCCACCAAAACGTTTTACGTATTCAGGGTGAGGACGAACGATAATTTTATAGTCCTTAGAATAAATGCCTTCGATAAGTTTATCTATGCAAGAATCTAAAAGGTTGTCTTCTTGCCAAGACGGTGCTATTAAAATTTCTTTTATGCCGTCAGTTCTTTTTTGTTCGTTTGCTTTTTTGCCCGCTTCAACAAGTAGGTCGGATAGGGGATAACCAAAGTGAACGAGTTCTTTTTGTTTTAAGTTGTATACGCGTTCTATTTCGCGCATTTCTTTTTCTACGTGGTTGCCCGTGCAAAAGATAGTATCGAACGCGTCGAAAGCACCTTCTCTAAAACTCATGTGAACGCTCATCATATCGTGCGGAACGTAAATATACTCAACGTTTTTATCAACGAAAGAACGCTTTAAGTAATACTTGTCAAGGTCGGGGGTGGTCATAACGAATACTTTGCATGATACCATCATCATTAAAATACTCGTCTTTTTAAGTCCTATATAATAAGCCTTGATTCTCGGATTTTCTTCGGCAATCTTAAATATACCGTCGTTAGGGTCGTTAGTGACGTAGTGGATATTAAGGTTTGAACGTGCAAGTAGTTCGTTGATTAAGTCCTTGAAGTATTTATAAAAGCCACCTTTTTCCGAATAGAACACTACGTGTTTATTTGCCACCTTCTTAAAGCGTTTATAGTCTTCTTTTTCGCGACGACGATTTTCTTTATAGTTTTCGTCCTTTTTATCTTCGTCCCCAAATGCTTTTGCTTGCGCTAATGCCTTTCGGCTTTCTTCTAACGCTTCGTAGTCAACGTATTTCTTGGGGTTTATGGCTACGTTTAATAGATACATTTGGATAATGGACATAAGGTTAGATGCTATCCAATAAAGTGCGATACCCGACGGAACGAATATTCCAAGGTAAAGGGATAGCGCAACGCTTATTACCATTATGCCGTATTTGTTTAATGCGCTTTGTTCGTGTTGTAAAACGTTGTCTAAGTTTTGCGTAAAGCACAGTGCCCAACTTGATAGCCCCGCAAGGAAGGGAACTAGTAGATACAATCCAACCGCTTCGCTAGGGATAACGGTTAAGTTCATACCTAAAAAGTCAAGCCCAAAATCTTCAACGCTTAAAACTATTTCGGAAAGAACTTGTGGGTCAGCCCCTGTAATAACTGTTGAAGACGTAATTTGTCCGCTCTTTATTGCGGATATGATTTCAAGTTCGTATCCAGAAGAAGATAGATCAGCACCGATAAACTGTGCAAGAGCAGTAATAGTATCACCGTCAAAAGAAAAGAGATAGGTTAGGGGGTGATAGATTATTCTAACGACCGCAAGCAATAATACGAGTTGAAGAATAAGCGGTATAACCGATAGCGAAGGGTGATAGTGTTCGCGCTTAAAAAGTTTGCCTTGCTCGTCCGCAATGGCGTCCATGTTCCCGTAAAGGCGAGCCTTTAAGAAGTTGACTTCGGGTTGAATTTTTACCATCAAGATAGAGTTCTTTTGTATCCAAATGGATAGCGGTAATAAAACGAACTTAGTTGCAAGCGTAAACAAAAGTATGGCTATACCATAGTTTCCTACGATAGCCCAGCAACCTTGCATTAAGTACCCGAACGGCAGGCTTATATAGTGCATTAATGTATCCATAATTTATCCTTTGCTTCCTTTTGATTAGTCGAAAAGATAGCGGTTAAGATCGCTTGAATTTATTTTTTCCCAGTTGTTAAAGTCTCTTGCCGAGCCTTTGATTAGATATTCGTATTGGGTAGAGTTAGAAGCCGTTAAGTTCCAAGTATGCCATACGAACTTACGTTCTCTATCTTGATTGCTGTTTTCATAGTAGAAAACACTCTTTGCGTTTCCTTTATATTGGTTAAGGTTTTCCGATTCAAATATGGTTGCCCATAAATCCGTGTGTGAAACTTGTGCGCTAGATTTTTTGTATTCGCCATCGTTTTGACCTTTTCCTGAAGGCTTAACGAAGAAGGCGGAAAGGTTTTCTATAGATAGGGGAGATAGGTCTGAGATTGCGCTTCCCTTACCGTGATCGGCCGAGATAATTATCGTTGCGTTATCGTAAATGCCGAGTTCTTTCATTTTCTTTAAGTAAAGGTTAATAATCTTAAAACTGTTCTTTATTGAAAGGTTTATATCGTCGCTATTCGTTTTTTCCCAATTATCGTCATAGTCTACGCTATGGCAACCGTCTAAGTGGATAAACGAGAACACTTTTTCTTTGGTGGTGGTAAACTCCTTAGTCGATACGGTATCGAAAAGTTTTTTCATATCCGTACTACTTTCGGGGTTTGCAAGTTCTTCACTATAATATTCAACTTCGCCGTTGATTGCGGAAGTGGAAACTTCGGCAATGCCTTTTGCCACGTATGGTAAGCATCTATATAAAGAGAGTTCCGCCATACGAAGTGATAGTACGGTTGCGTCCGTTTTGTTCTTAAATGTTATGCTATCTAAAGACGCTGTTTCAAGATTGTCTATATAGTCGGGCATGTAGAAAGCATTGTAGTATGCGTAGTAAGATTCGGTGTAAAGGTTTATC
This sequence comes from uncultured Eubacteriales bacterium, assembly GCA_905211955.1. Taxonomy (GTDB): domain Bacteria; phylum Bacillota; class Clostridia; order Christensenellales; family Borkfalkiaceae; genus UBA1259. Next base: position 3,347 of record CAJMCT010000044.1, read on the forward strand.
ATATAACCTTCGTCGTTAAGTTTAGAAAGGGTTTGGTTGTTTTTGTACGCGTTGTTTAGGTATTCTTTTCTAACTTCGCCCTTATATTCTTCACCTGTGATCATATACGCAACTGATGGATATGTGTGGCCGTACATACTAGTTGCGTCGTTAAAATAGGTAAACCCGTCAAGTTCACTAAAAATTTCGGGGTGGTCTTGTAGCGCGGGTTCAGCAAAAGCCTTTCCGTCCATACGGTCTATACAAAATACGAATACGTTGTTAGTTTCAGATAGGGTAGTAATGTTTTTAGTGGTTAAAAAGGTTGGAACGTAATTGGGGTCGTCTTCGGAAATTCTTGAAAGAGAAGTAGAATTAAAACCTTCAGTTCCCAAAGCGAGAGACGTAAAACTTACGCCTTGCGATAAAAGTAATACCGCCGAGAGTGCTATAGTTAAACCCCTTATAAAGCCTTTATTGAATACGAATAGGAAAAGTGCAACAGTTCCTAATTCCACTAGAGCCCAAAGAATAGTGTTAAACACCGTGGTTGCTACGGGTGCGCCACCGCCAAGTTCGTCGCCTTGAAGCGACGTTAAATGCCCGTTTAAAAAGTTGGTTTGAATAAAGCACATTATAAGCGTTCCGATAAGAAGTCCGGAGATAATTCTATAAACCGTTTTAGGAACTAAATATAAAACCGCAAAGTTTACGATTGAAAAGACTAAAAAGAATAAAAGACAAAACCAAATAAAGTTTGATGCTGAAAATTGGAATTCGCTTAGGTTGTGGCAAAAGATATCGAAAGGTACTGCCACGAATAGCATAAACGGAAGTGCCACCGATATTAGTATGGTGGGTAAAATTCTCTTTTTTCTTCTTGAAAATATCGACTGTTTAGTTTGTTCTTTAGTCATAATCGTTCCCTTTTTGCGGTGCTTTATTAATCTATAAATTAACTAATTGTTAATTATAATATAACACTAATATAAAAGTCAAACGAAAATCGTTCTCAAATGTGTTTTTCAAAACTTTTCCAAAAATGGCTATAATTGGTGGGGTTTATAGTGAAATAAATAATGAAAATCCCTTAAAAACACTTGAAAAAACAGTTTGTTTATGATAGAATAATTTAGAATGAAATTATGGTGCAGTATTGCGCCATTATAACCCCTGACTTTCAGTCAAAAAAACTTTAACGGAGAGTAAAATGGAAAAATTTCGTATTGAAAAAGACACGATGGGTGAAATGAAAGTTCCTGCAGACAGATATTGGGGCGCTCAAACTCAAAGAAGTTTTGAAAACTTCCAAATCAGTAGCGAAAAAATGCCTATGGAAATCATTAAGGCGTTTGCCGTTCTTAAAAAGGCTGCAGCACTTGCTAACTTCGAACTTGGTAAAATTTCTGAAGAAAAGAAAAATCTTATATGTCAAGTCTGTGATGAAATGATTGCGGGTGAACACAAAAGACATTTCCCGCTTGCCGTATGGCAAACTGGTAGCGGAACGCAATCTAACATGAACGTTAACGAAGTTGTTGCTAACCGCGGTAATGAAATTGCTGGAAGCAAGATTTTACACCCTAACGACGACGTTAATAAAAGTCAAAGTTCTAACGATACTTTCCCCACAGCAATGCACATTTCAGCAATAGTTGAAATAGAGGATAGTCTTATTCCTGCAATGGATAAGTTGATTGCAACCTTCAAACGCTTAGAAGCAGAAAACGAAGGCATCGTTAAGAGTGGTAGAACACACTTGCAAGATGCTGTTCCGATTGCTTTTGAACAAGAAATAAGCGGTTGGAGAGCAATGGTAGAAAAGAGTAAGGCTCAAATCTTAGCATCGCTATTCGGACTTCGTGAACTTGCGCTTGGCGGAACGGCGGTTGGTACCGGTCTTAATGCACCTAAGGGTTTTGACGAACTCGTTGCTAAAAAGGTAAGCGAAATCACCGGTAAAGAATTTATTACTTCGGACAATAAATATCACGCCCTAACTTCTAAAGACGCTCTAACCTTTACTCACGGTGCATTGAAAGGTCTTGCGGCTAACCTTATGAAGATTGCTAACGACGTTCGTTGGCTTGCTTCTGGCCCGCGTGACGGTTTAGGGGAAATCTTTATTCCCGAAAACGAACCCGGTTCTTCAATTATGCCTGGTAAAGTAAATCCCACCCAATGCGAATCTATGACTATGCTTTGCGTTCAAGTAATCGCAAACGACGTAGCGGTAGGCTTTGGTGCATCTCAAGGCAACTTTGAACTAAATGTATTTATGCCCGTTATAATTTACAACTTCTTGCAATCGGTAAGACTTTTGGCAGACGGCATTATCTCGTTTGAGAAAAACTGCGTGACGGGTATTAAGGCGAACAAAGAAAAGATGCATCACAACTTATACAACTCTTTAATGCTTGTCACCGCGCTCAATCCTTACATCGGATATGAAAACGCAGCAAAGACTGCAAAGAAAGCATACAAAGAAAACATTTCCTTAAAAGAAGCGTGCGTAGCGCTTGGCTTCTTGACGGCGGAAAGGTTTGACGAAGTGTTTAAGCCCGAAGAAATGGCTTATCCCAAAAAATAAAAACGGAAAAAACTTATTAAAGGTACTTATATGAAAATCAGTTATTATCCCGGTTGTACCCTTAAAACCAAAGCGAAAGACCTTGATAGATACGCAAGACTATCCGCTAAGGCTTTGGGGATAGAAATGGAAGAAGTTAAGGACTGGCAGTGTTGCGGTGCCGTCTATCCTATGGCGAAAGACGAAATTGCTACCAAACTTTCGGCGGTAAGAGCACTCGACTATGCTAAAAATAACGGCGGAAAACTTTTGACGCTCTGTTCTGCGTGCCACAACGTTATTAAACGCGTTAACGACGACATGAAAAACGACGAAAATATCCGCTTTAAAGCAAACAACTATTTAGCGCTTCCCGAAGCGTATGCTGGGGAAACCGAAGTTATTCACTACCTTGAAATGCTTAAAAACGAAGTGGGATTTGACAACCTTAAAAAAGCGGTCGTTAATCCCATTAATAAAAAGGTTGGCGCATACTACGGTTGCTTGCTTTTAAGACCGAGTGGTGTTTTGGCGTTCGATAACCCCGAAAACCCCACCATTATTGAAGACTTTATCAAGGCTATCGGCGGAACTCCCGTTTCTTATCCTATGAGAAACGAATGTTGCGGTGCTTACGTCACCTTAAAAAACAAGGACCTTCCCGCAAAGAGAAGCCGTATGATATTGGATAGCGCAAAGGAAAAGGGTGCGGAATTAGTTATTACCGCTTGTCCGCTTTGCTTATACAACCTTAAAGTGAACGGCGAAGATATCCTTCCCGTACAGTACTTTACCGAACTTTTAGCGGAAGCGTTGGGGGTTAAATAATGAATAGAGAATTATATTGGGAAAACCTTAACCGCATAAGCGGAACGGACGTTAAAAAGTGTATGAAGTGCGGTAAGTGCTCGGGTCGTTGCCCCGCTTTTTACGATATGGATATTAAGCCCCATCAGTTTGTAAGTTATCTTATTAAAGGTGACGTAGACAAACTTTTACAAAGCAAGGCTATTTGGAACTGTCTATCGTGTATGGCTTGCGTAGAACGTTGCCCGAGAGGCGTTGCCCCCGCAAACGTGGTTGAAGCCGTTCGTCAAACTGTAATCAGAGCGCAAGGCAATAACGGAATTAAGGCAGAAGATATTCCGCCTATCGTAGACGAAGTAATTCCTCAACAATTATTGGTAAGCGCTTACAGAAAATATAACAAATGATTTTAATTTAAGAGAGATATAAAATGCAAAGAATTGGTGTTTTTGTTTGTTGGTGCGGAAGCAACATTGCGGCAACTGTTGACGTAGAGCGTATCGCTCAAGTTATCAAGGCTGAACCGAACGTTGTTTTTTCCGCGGACTGTCAGTACATGTGTTCGGAAAACGGACAACAACTTATTAAAAATGCAATTAAGGATTACAACCTTACCGGCATAGTTATAGGTTCTTGTTCTCCCCGTATGCACGAAGCCACCTTTAGAAAGGCGGCGGAAAGCGCAGGTCTTAACCCCTATATGGTTGAAGTTGCGAATATCCGTGAACAATGTTCTTGGATACATAAAGATAAGGAAGAAGCAACCGAAAAGGCGCTTATCCTTATTAGAACTGCTATTGCTAAGGTTAGACTTAACGCACCGCTTACCGCAGGGGAAAGCCCCGTCACTAAGCGCGCGTTAGTTATCGGTGGCGGTATCGCAGGTATTCAAGCAGCGCTAGACATTGCGGATGCAGGCTTTGAAGTTGACATCGTTGAAAAGCACTACGCCTTCTTCCGTCTTCTTGCTCAATCCGGAAACTTCCAGAATCTGGTTGCCCGGCTCGCGTTCGGGAGTGAAGATGATGCCCGGATACTTAC
>CAJMCT010000045.1 GCA_905211955.1 uncultured Eubacteriales bacterium
ATTTAAGTCTTGATATCGTATCGGTATTAGACGAAGTAGAAAAGCAAATGGTGGCAAGTAAGAGTGCCGACTACTGTGCTTCTCGTGGTGAATACTTATCCGCTGTTATTATGGCGAACCTTTTAGGCGTTGAATTTGTTGACGGAAAAGACCTTATAAGGTTTGACAGCAAAGGAAGACTCAACCAAGAATATACCGACGACAAGGTTAAAAGCCGTTTAGAAAACGTTGACCGCGCGGTTATCCCCGGTTTTTACGGAAAAGATTCTTCGGGAAACATTAAGACGTTTAGCCGTGGCGGAAGCGATATTACGGGCTCAATTATTGCTCGCGGTGTAAAAGCCGATTTATACGAAAACTGGACGGACGTAAGCGGATTTTTAGTTTGCGATCCGAGAATTGTTGATAATCCTAAGGTAATCAAGCAATTAACCTATAAGGAATTAAGAGAACTTTCTTACATGGGCGCATCGGTGCTTCATGCCGAAGCAATCTTCCCCGTAATGAAAGGCAAAATTCCGATCAATATCAAAAATACCTTTAAGCCTGAAGACGACGGCACGATGATAGTTCCTTCAGAACAATATACCTTGACTGGTTCTGACAGTATAATCACGGGTATTGCAGGCAAGAAAGACTTTACTGTTATCTACATTGAAAAATCAATGATGAACTCTGAAGTTGGTTTCATTAGAAAGGTTTTATCTGTTGTAGAACATTATGGTATCGGCGTAGAACACGTTCCTTCTGGTATAGACACTTTGTCAATCGTTTTAGAATCCGAACAGTTAAGAGACGGCGTTTTGGACGATTTGGTTTCCGAGATTAGAGAAAACGTAAACCCCGACTACGTTCACGTAATCGAAAACGTTTCACTTATCGCAACCGTAGGACACGGCATGACGAGACGTTCGGGAACGGCAGCGAAGATATTTACCGCTCTTGCAGAACAAGGCATAAATATCAAAATGATTGACCAAGGATCAAGTGAATTGAATATAATAATTGGGGTATCTAATTCCGATTATGAAAAGTGCATACACACTATCTATAAAGCCTTTATAAAAGACTAAAATTAATTAACTTAAAAATGGGAGGCGCAATTATGGATTACGCAAAAGAATCATTAAGATTACACGGACTATGGAAAGGAAAAATAGAAGTAATTTCTAAAGTTCCTATCAAAAATAAAGAAGACTTGTCACTCGCTTACACACCAGGTGTAGCAGAGCCTTGTATTGCAATTAAAAACGACTATAAAAAATCTTTTGAACTAACGGGAAGGGGAAACACCGTTGCGGTTATCACCGACGGTACTGCGGTTTTAGGACTTGGCGATATCGGTCCCGAAGCAGGTATGCCCGTTATGGAAGGGAAATGCGTTTTATTTAAGACGTTTGGTAAGGTAGACGCTATTCCCATTTGCGTAAGAAGTAAAAACGTTGACGAAATAGTAAACACGGTAAAAATGATTGCGGGATCGTTTGGCGGTATAAACTTAGAAGATATCTCCGCGCCCCGTTGCTTTGAGATTGAGAAAAGATTAAGGGAAGACCCCGAAGTTGATATTCCCGTATTCCACGACGACCAACACGGCACTGCGGTGGTTTGCGTTGCGGCGTGTATAAATGCGCTTAAAATCGTTGGAAAGAAATGGGAAGATTGCCATATCGTATTTAGCGGTGCAGGTGCTGCGGGTGTTGCTATTGCAAAACTCATGCTCACCATGGGTGCTAAAGACGTTGTAATGTGCGATAGACACGGTATGATTTATAAGGGTAGACCCAATGGCATGAACTCTTCAAAAGAAGAAATCGCTGATTTTTCTAATAAGACTTTGAAAAAGGGTTCTTTGGCGGATGCAGTTAAGGGTGCCGACATATTTGTTGGGGTATCATCTCCAGGGCTTTTAACCGAAGAAATGGTGGCTTCTATGAACGAAGGCGCAATAGTTATGCCCCTTGCAAACCCCGTTCCCGAAATTATGCCAGATAACGCTATTAAAGCAGGAGCAAAAGTAGTTGGAACAGGTAGAAGCGACTTCCCCAACCAAATCAATAACGTATTGGCTTTCCCGGGAATATTTAGGGGTGCGCTCGACTGTATGGCAAGCGATATTAACGAAGAAATGAAGGTTGCAGCGGCAAAAGCAATAGCGTCGCTCATATCGGACGAAGAATTATGCCCAGAATATATTATTCCCGCCCCGTTTGACGAAAGGGTAGGACCTACCGTAGCAAAAGCCGTAAAAGAAGCAGCGGAAAGAACGGGCATAGCAAGAAGATAGAGATAAAGACTTTTTAGCAAAAAAGATGGTGCAAAACCTTGCTTTTTTGCTAAAAAGCATATATAATAAAACGCGTTGTTAAAACGCATTCGGGGTGTAGCGCAGTTGGTAGCGCGCTTGGTTCGGGACCAAGAGGTCGTGGGTTCAAATCCCGTCACTCCGACCACATAAAAGCCGAGTAGTATTATCTACTCGGCTTTTATGATTGTTTGAAACGGGATTTGAATAAGGAGCGAGCAACTTTAGTTGCGTGTTTGCCGAAAGGCAAAAAAACAGTCCAGTGGACTGTTTTGCGGGTAGGTCGCACCGGCGAAAATCCCGTCACTCCGAACCAAAATAATCGATTCTCAAAAATAATTTTCAAATATGACAAAACCTGTCATTATGTAGTATTAGGATGTAATTGCAGGAGGTGATAAAAATGAAAATAGAGATCATTTTTAATGAATTTGGAACTGCGTTTTTAAAAGAAACGAATAAAACGGTTGAAGAAGTAAGAAAAATTTATTGTGGAAAATATTTCAATATTGGGACTAAAGAACAAAGAGAAATTGATAAGGTTATTATTTTAAAAATAATTGACGAAAACGGAGAAGTCGTTCGTGCATTTGACGAGTGGGGTAATGATATGGAACTTGATTGTTATATTAAGCATATTTGGGCTAAAAAGTATAATGAAGATTTGTAAATATAGGTTTTAATGTAGAAAAGATTCAAAGGAGAATTGGCGTGAAACCAAATAAGGAGCATAAATGGAAAATAAAATAAGAGAAGAAATTGAAAGATTTATGGATGGCTTATTAGCAGATGACTATGAAAAAGGTTTTGATTGGAACGGATATGAAGTATTTGAGCCAATATATTATCGCCCAACATTTGCAGGTTTGCCTTTAGTTGTTTTGGTAAAAGATAAAGAAGTTAGACTTTCTACGGGTAAAGAAAGTTTAGAATATTTAGATTATAGCGAAATTCTAAAATCTAAAAATGCGTCTATAGAAGATTTGGAAACCGAATTAAAAACAAAAATGTAATTATAAAAACTAAACATAAAAGGCACTTATCAAATAGATAGGTGCTTTTAATTTAAAAAAATAAAGGAGCGGTAGAAAATGAGTAAACGTCTTACCGAGAAAGAAAAGGCGGAAGTCGTTGCAGATTTTATCGCCGGTATAAACAAAAGCGATATTGCTAAAAAGTTTAAAATAAAAAAACACTTGTGGATGGACTGTCCGCCCAACGTCGCTATAAGCGGTTGGCTCCCATCATCGAACTTAATCGGCAGTCGTGACAGACTTTCTGCAGTTCACAAGTGTTTTTAATTTACACTTATATTGTAAACCCAATATAGTGTTATGTCAATATTTTATGCAAAAGAATTTAATTTAATACTAAAAGACTATTCCACGACCACAAGGCAACGATAGAGCAGTCTTTTTATAACATATTACGGACACAAAGAAAAAGAGCAGTCTTAGACTGCTCATAATGCCTTGCACAGTGAATGCTGTTGAAGCCCCCCCTATCACGCCCGAAGCGTCGGGCAAGGTCTTTTCACACATAGTATATGTTAACCACAACAAAAAGTCAACAGATTATGAAAGAAAAATCAAGAATTAATGATTTAGATGATTATTATCACATATTTGATTATGTCAATTTTATATTTTGCACATATAAACTTTTTATATTTAAACAATATAAAAACTTAAAAATACTATTGAATTATAACTTAAAAAGTGATAGAATAAACCTAATGTAAATTTATCTTTTTGCAAGGAGAAAAATTATGAAATTTATTTGGGGAAAAAGTTGCCGAAAAGACATAAATCACGTCTTAGCATTTTGCATAAATGCCAACTTTAAAAAGGATGCAATCTTAAATATTTACGCATCAAATTCCTATCGTATTTTTGTTGATGGCAATCTTAAAAGTTATGGCCCAGAAAGAACTGCGGGCGGTTATACAAGACTTAGAAAGGTTGATATCTTTAATGCGAAAAACGTTGTTATTGAAGTTGCCGGCTATAACGTTGCAAGTTTTTGCAATAGTTTAGAACTTCCCTTCTTTGCGTGTGAAATAATTGAAGACGGCAAGGTGGTTGCCGATTCTTTGAGTTTTTCCTGCCACAAAATTATTGACCGTGTAGAGCGTGTTCAAAGGTTTTCTTTGCAAAGAAACTTTATTGAGTGTTACGACCAATCCTTTGACAAATCTAATTTTTATAACGGCGATTTTTCTTTATATCCACAAATAGAAACTGAGTTAGTACAACCCCCTATAACACTTGACGGAAATGAAGATTTTTCTTCTTACGAAGAAAGTGCGCTTTCACTAATTGATAGCGGAAAGGCTTCAAGGTCAGAAAACCCCGTTGAAAAAACAAGGTTTGTTTGGTGGGCTGATTTTGTAGAAGAAGGCAAAATGGACGGCTTTGCAAAAGCCGATTGCCAACTTGATATCGTTAGTGAAGTTAGCAGGTTAGACGTAAACAATGCGGGCGAACTCGATTATAATCTTTATACGGCAAAAACCGCAATAACAGGCTTAATTAAGGTTAAAGTAAAGGCTAAAACCGATAGCACAATATACTTAACTTTTGATGAAATTTCCGACTCGGAAGAAAATCAAAAACCCTTAGTCACGTTTACTAGACCTGCCGTTTATAATACGGTAATTTGGAAGTTAAAAAGTGGCGAATATGAACTTTTAACCTTTGAACCATACGTGCTAAAATATTTAACGGCATTTATTGATGGCGATGCTGAAATTTTAGATATTAGCGTGATTGAAATAGCAAACAAAAACGTTAATAACGTACAATTTTCTTGTTCGGACAAAAAGATAGAAAAGGTTTTTGAAGCAGGTAAAAACACCTTTGCCCAAAACGCAGTAGATATATTTATGGATTGCCCAAGCCGTGAAAGAGCAGGTTGGCTTTGCGATTCGTTTTTTACTTCTAAAGCCGAACAGTTAATCGTTGGCAACAACAAAATTGAAAAGCATTTCTTAGAAAACTTTATTATTTGCACGGATAAAAATATACCAAGCGGTATGCTTCCTATGAGTTATCCGTCAGAGCATAAAGACGGAACTTATATTCCTAACTGGGCAATGTGGTTTGTGAAAGAACTTGGCGAATATTATACAAGAACTAACGATTTGGCATTTATTGAAAATGCAAAACAAAAGGTTTATGACGTTGCTAAATTCTTTGATAAATATCTAAATTCTGACGGCTTGCTAGAAAACCTTGAAAGTTGGGTATTTATTGAGTGGAGTGTGGCAAACACACCTGAATATATTTGTGGCGTTAATTATCCAAGCAATATGATGTATGCTTGTATGCTTGAAACGATAGGTGTTTTGTATAATGACAGCGACTATTTATATAAGGCTAAAAAGGTAAAAGATAAAATTTACGAACAATCCTTTAACGGCGAATTCTTTATTGATAACGCAGTTAGAGATGAAAACGGAAAATTATCTATCACCGACCATATAAGTGAAACTTGCCAATACTATGCGCTTATTTGCGGAATTAGAACTGACAAAAAGTTTGAAGACAAAATTATCAAAGAGTTTGGACCGTTGAGAGCCGAAGATAAGTATGCTTTTGTAGGAAAAAGCAATGCGTTTATCGGCAATTATTTAAGACTTTTATGGTTATTATCTAAAGAAAAATACGATGTTGTTAAAGCCGAAACTATTGATTATTTTTACTATATGGCTGAGCGCACAGGAACGCTTTGGGAACACCAAAGCACTGAGGCTAGTTGCGATCACGGTTTTACAAGCGTTATATGTGTGTTTATTGCGCAAATGCTTTTTGGATACTTAGGCTATTCGGAAAAGGAAAAAGCAATACTAATTAAAAATTCTTTCCTTAAAACCTTAGATTCAAGCATAAAAATCCCCGTTTTAGACGGATATTTAGAAATTAAAACCTTAAACGGCAAGCGCACTATTGAAAATAATACAAAGTTCCAAATCAAGTATATTTAAAGACGCATCGTGTTATATGAAATTTTCAACTAGGCAAAAAATGGTGGACAAAAAACAAGTTTTGGTATTGAAAATATAGAGTGCAAAAACTATAATAAAGAAAAAAGCACTTAAGGAGTGTATGATGAAAAAAATTAAAGTAGCATTAGTCGGTGCGGGAAACCGTGGTCAAGCATATTGCAATTATTCGCTTTCTAACCCCGAAGAATTAGAAGTTGTAGCGGTTTGTGACGTCAATCCGATAATTCTTAAAACGGCTTGCGACAAGTATAAGATTAGTAGCGATAGAGCGTTTAGTGATTTAGACGAATTTTTATCTAAAAATATAGAGTGTGATTTCGTTGTAAACGCTACTATGGACGAAATGCATTATGAAACGGCAATGAAGATTATAAACGCCGGCTACGATATGCTAATAGAAAAACCCATAACCCCCGATTACAACGAACTTAAAGATATTTATCAGGCTTCGGTGAAAAAGGGAGTTAAGGTATTAGTTTGCCACGTTTTAAGGTACACGCCTTTTTATAGAACAATCAAGTCGTTAATTGCAAATGATGAAATTGGCGACATAGTTAGTATGGAAATCAACGAACACGTTTGGTGTGGTCACTATTTAGACTCTTACGTAAGGGGTAAATGGCGTAGCGAAAAAGAATGTGGAAGCCCAATGCTTTTAGCAAAATGTTGCCACGATACCGACGTTTTATGTTGGCTTAACAATAAAACTGTGCCCAAGACCATATCGTCTTTTGGTTCAAGAAGATTATTCGTTCCTGAGAACGCACCCAAAGATTCAACGGAATTTTGTTATCAATGTCCGCACAACGACACCTGTTTATATTCGGCACAAAAAGTGCATTTAGAGTTTGACGCAATGCCTTTCCAAACTTGGCGTAAAATAGATAAGCCTTGGCAAGAAATTACTAAGGAAGAAAAAGCAGAGTTCTTAAAACACGATATCTACGGCAAGTGCGCGTATAAAACCGATGCGGATATCATAGACCGTCAATGCGTTTCTATCGAGTTCGAAAACGGCTCTATTGCAACGCACAACCTTATTGCAGGTACTCAAAAAGAAGATAGATGGATTCACGTTGTAGGAACTAAGGGCGAAATTCAAGGCTATATCAGTACTTCAAAAATTACCGTCACAAAAATCGACCGTAGCGAAGGCGTTTACACCCCGCGCGAAACTGTTTACGACGTTTCTAGCGAAGTCGTTTCTAACGCCGATTACGGCGGTCACGCAGGCGGAGACTTCGCTATTATGTACGACCTAGTTAGATTCTTTGGCGAAAACAAGAGTTCGCTTTCTTTAACCAAGATTGAAGACTCTATAAACGGACACTTGGTAGTATACGGCGCTGAAAAGAGTAGAAAGGAAAGAAGATTCGTTGATATTTCCGAATTCGACTTTAAAAAATAGATTATAAAAAAATAAAAC
>CAJMCT010000046.1 GCA_905211955.1 uncultured Eubacteriales bacterium
TGCAATCGGCGTTGCCAAACCCGTATCGGTTATGGTAAACACTTTTGGAACGGGTGTTTTAAGTGACGAAGCGCTTTCTGAAGTTATAATGAAAGAGTTTGATTTAAGACCGCTTGCAATTATAGAAAAATTAGGACTTAGAAAACCCGTTTATAAAGACACTGCAAAATACGGGCATTTTGGAAAAGACTCTTACGCTTGGGAAATGACCGACAAAGCAAACGATCTTAAAAAATATCTCAAATGAGATTTTTAACTTTAATCAAAAAGTTTTTCCGCAAACACTTTTTCAATCCAAAGTGGAGATGTATAAGTTGTGGGAAAGAAATATTTGACGGCAGTTATTTTTGCCCCGACTGTAAGGAAAGCCTTCCGCTAAACGACAAGAGTATTTGCGACCACTGTGGTAGAGAGCTTTTAGTTCCGCAAGATTATTGTTCTACTTGTAAAGGCGAACTATTATCGGTTGACCTTGCAAGAAGCGTGTTTACTTATCGTCCGCCAATATCAACTCTTATAAAAAAGTTTAAGTACGGCAACAAAAGGTACTTGGCGCAAGCCTTTTGTGAATATTTATCGGGACTATACCTAAAATGCTTTTTAACTGCCGACGTTATAACTTTTGTACCGATGACTAAAAGATCGTTAAAAAGACGTGGTTATAATCAAGGCGAACTTTTAGCAAAAGGTGTTTCTGAGAGAGTGGGTGTACCTTGCGAAAATTTACTCGTCAAGAAATCGGATACGGAAAGGCGAGCAAAACTCGATAAAAATCAAAGACTTAAAAACTTAGTCGACGCGTTTAAGGTCGTCGACAAAAAGAAAGTTAAGAATAAAACGGTGTTAATAATAGACGACGTTAGCACGACAGGTGCAACGGGAGAAGCCGTAGGTTCTAAACTTAAAAAGGCCGGTGCAAAAAAGGTTATACTTTTAACCATTGCGAGCGTACCGCCGATAAACGGATATTGATAAAAACCTATTAAAGGAGTAAATAATGGGATTATTTAGATACATTTTGGGTGGCGAAAGCCGTAGAGCATTAAAAAGGCTCGATAAAATGGCAGACAAGGTATTGTCACTTGAAGAAAACTACAAAAATTTAACCGATGCCGAACTTTGTGCACAAACGCAAAAGTTTAAGGAAAGATTAAAAAACGGTGAAACGCTTGACGATATTTTATACGAAGCATATGCGGTAGTTAGAGAAGCCGCAGGCAGAGTACTCGGCATGCGCCACTACAAAGTTCAAATTATCGGTGGTATATGTTTGCACCAAGGTAGAGTAGCCGAAATGAAAACGGGTGAAGGTAAAACTTTGGTTGCAACCCTTCCCGCATATCTTAACGCACTTACGGGCGAAGGCGCACACGTCGTCACTGTAAACGATTATCTTGCTTCTCGTGACGCGGAGTGGATGGGAAAGGTATATAAGTTCTTAGGCTTAACGGTTGGCGTAGCCATCTCTGGAATGAAAGACGATGAAAAGAGAAAGGCTTATGCCTGCGATATAACTTACGGTACCAACAACGAAATGGGCTTTGACTATTTAAGGGATAACCTTAAAACAAAGACCGAACAAATGGTTCAACGTCCGCTATCGTTTGCTATCGTGGACGAAGTTGACTCAATTCTAATCGACGAAGCGAGAACTCCGCTTATTATTTCGGGAAAAGGCGCAGAGTCTAGCGAAAAATATATCACTGCAAATAGGTTTGTTAAAACCTTAGTTATTGAAAAAGACTTTACCGTAGACATTAAGGAAAAGAGTGTTCAAATAACCGAAATCGGTGCAAAAAAAGCCGAAAAATTCTTTGGACTAAATTCTTTTTCGGATATTGAAAACGCTGACTTATCACATCACATACAACAAGCCTTAAAGGCAAACTACATCTTCAAAAAAGACAACGACTACGTTGTAGAAGGTGGAGAAGTTATAATCGTTGACGAATTTACCGGTCGTTTAATGATAGGCCGTAGATATTCCGACGGTTTGCACCAAGCAATCGAAGCAAAAGAAGGTGTAAAGGTTAGAAACGAAAATAAAACGTACGCAACCATAACCTTCCAAAACTATTTTAGAATTTACAAAAAACTTTCGGGTATGACGGGTACTGCTAAAACCGAAGAAGAAGAATTCCGTGCAATCTACGGGTTAGACGTTTTAGAAATTCCCACAAATAAACCCATTGCAAGAAAAGATAACGCGGACGTTATATATAAGACCGAAAAGGGTAAAAATAAAGCGATTATTAGAGAAATCGTCTCGTTGCATAAGAGCGGAAAACCCGTGCTTGTAGGTACGGTCACCGTTGAAAAGAGTGAGGAAATCAGTAAACTCTTAATTCGTGAAGGTATTAAGCATAACGTGCTTAACGCGAAAAACCACGCAAAAGAAGCGGATATCGTTGCGCAAGCAGGTAGACTTGGCGCAGTCACCATAGCAACCAACATGGCAGGACGTGGAACGGATATCTTGCTCGGTGGCAACCCCGAGTTTATGGCAAAGAGAAAACTTCGCGATCAGGGTATAGAAGACGATAAAATCGAACTTGCTACTTCTTATATCGTAGACGTTCCCGATGAAATCAAGGAAATTAGAGAAAATTATAGAGAAATCTACTCTAAGTTTAAAGAACAAACCGATGCCGAAAAGGCAAAGGTTATGGAAGTTGGCGGACTTCATATTTTAGGTACCGAACGTCACGAATCGCGTCGTATCGACAACCAGTTAAGAGGTCGTAGTGGACGTCAAGGCGACCCCGGTTCTTCAATCTTCTTTATATCTTTAGAAGACGACTTGGCAAAGCGTTTCGGTGGCGAGAGAATGAAGAGAATTTACGAATTCTTCAATATCCCCGAAGACGAACCTATTCAATCTAAAATGCTTTCTAAAAGTATTGAAAACGCGCAAAGAACTATCGAAGGAAGAAACTTCGGTATAAGAAAACACGTTTTAGAATACGACGACGTTATGAATAAGCAACGTGAAGTAATGTACGCTGAAAGAAATAAGGTTATCAAAAGCGCGGACGTTCACGAAGAAATCTTAAATCTTATCCCAGACTTTTCAAGATACGTAGTAAGTTCGGCAATAGACAATCAAAACAAGCCGAGCACTTGGGACTTAAACGAATTAAATACCGCAATCGAGAATAAGTTGTTGCCAAAGGGCGCAAACTTCGTCACTAAGGAACGTGCGGAAGATTGGGATTACGATTATTTAATCGAAAAACTTGTTGAAGAAGTTATCGCAGTATACGAAGCAAAGATCGAAAGATATAAAGGCGAAGGCGTAGACTTTAAGCAACTTGAAAAGATAATCTTACTCAAAAACATAGACAACAAGTGGATAGACCACATCGATTCTATGGATCAACTTAGAAAGGGTATCAGTTTAAGAAGTTACGGCAACGTAGACCCCGTAATCGAATATAAGAAAGAAGGCTTTGAAATGTTTGAAGACTTAACTGCTTCTATTCAAGACGATACGTGTACGCTTTTACTTAAAGCCGAACTTCAAAGAACGCCTGTAATACAGCAAGAAGAAAGACGTGACTTTGTGACCAATCAAGATAAAAGTGCACCCGTAAGACACGTGACGGCTCAAAAGAAGATTGGTAGAAACGATCCATGTCCTTGCGGAAGCGGAAAAAAATATAAAGACTGTTGCGGTAAAAATTAGGAGTAAAAATGCTTAAACCCGAAGAGTATAGACTCAAAATAAAAGAATTAAAAGGTATCTTACAAGAGACGGGACACTCTCTTTGACATCGCAGGGCTTAAAATCGAATTAGAAGAAAAGACTGCGGAATCAGAAAAACCCGAAGTGTACACAGACCTTCAAAAAGCGCAACAAATCTCTAAGGATATTGCGTCGTTAACTAGTAGAATAGAAAAGTTTAACAAAGCCGAAAGGTTTTTAAATGATACGGCGGATATTATAGATCTTGCCGAAGAAGAAAACGACGAAAGTTTATTCTTAGAGATAGATAACGAACTCGTTCAAGTTGAAAGTTTAATAGAAGATATGCGACTTACCGCGCTACTTCGTGGAAAGTATGATAAACTAAATGCAATTTTAACCTTGCGCGCAGGTGCGGGCGGAACCGAAGCTTGCGACTGGACGGAAATGCTTTACCGTATGTATATTTGCTATGCCGAAAAGAACGGCTACGGTATAACCGAACTCGATAGATTAGACGGTGACGAAGCGGGTATAAAATCGGTATCGTTTAAACTTGACGGTGAAAACGTTTACGGATACTTAAAAGCCGAAAAGGGCGTTCATAGACTTGTGAGAATATCACCTTTTGATGCGAATAAAAGAAGACATACTTCTTTTGCATCACTTGAAGTAATGCCCGAAATCATTGACGACGAAGAAATTAAAATCAACCCCGACGAAATTAGGGTAGACACCTTCCGTTCAAGCGGTGCGGGTGGACAAAAGGTAAACAAAACCGACTCGGCAATAAGAATCACACACTTGCCTACGGGCATAGTGGTTTCATGCCAAAACGAAAGAAGCCAAACGCAAAACAAAGAAATGGCAATGCGTATGCTAACCAGTAAACTTTTAGAAAGGCGAGAGGCTGAAAGATTAGAGCGTGACCAAGACATTAAAGGCGAAATCAAAAAGATAGAGTGGGGTAGCCAAATACGAAGTTATGTATTCTGCCCCTACACAATGGTAAAAGATCATAGAACGGGCTTTGAAACGGGTGACGTTCAATCGGTAATGGACGGAAATATTCAAGGATTTATTAACGATTATTTAAAAAAATCACAATGAGCGAATACTTTGAAAGAGTAAAAAATCTCGAACTAAAAGACGATGCGCTAATTATGGGAATTGAAACTTCGTGCGACGAAACTGCAGTTGCCATAGTTAAGGGCGGTAGAGAAATTTTAGCGGACGAGATCATAAGTTCGGCAACCGAACACGCACGTTTTGGCGGTGTCGTTCCCGAAATAGCATCAAGAAATCATACGGTAGCAATTCAAATTGCGGTAGAACGCGCGCTAAATAGCGCAAGTTTAACACTAGACGATATAGATGCTTTTGCCGTCACCGAAGGTGCAGGGCTTTTGGGTGCGCTACTCGTTGGTGTTTCTTATGCAAAAGCGCTAGCATACGCTTGTAATAAGCCACTTATTCCCGTAAGTCACATAAGGGGGCATATTTCGGCGTCTTATCTTGCGGATAAAAGTTTAGAGCCACCATTTATTACTATACTTGCAAGCGGTGGACATACGGCTATTTGCAAGGTAGACGACTACTATCACTTAGAAGTTTTAGGCTCTACCATAGACGATGCCGTGGGCGAAGCCTTTGATAAAGTTGCAAGGGTATTAGGGCTTAACTACCCAGGTGGACCTAACGTAGAACGTCTTGCGGAAACGGGCGAAAACTCGGTTAAACTTCCTATGATGCTAAAAAACTATTCGGGCAGTGAATACGATTTTTCTTATAGCGGACTTAAAACCGCGGTTATAAACTACGTTCACACTAAAGAGCAAAAGGGTGAAGAAGTAGTAAAGGCGGACGTTGCAAACAGTTTTCAACACTCGGCAATAGACGTTTTAGTGGATAAAGCGCTAAAAGCGGTGGAGCAAACGGGATATAAAACGATTGCACTTTGCGGTGGCGTCGGCGCGAACGGATATTTAAGAAAAACGTTAAAAGAAAGAGCGGAAGGTAGGGGTATCAAACTCGTTATTCCCGAAAAGAGATATTGTACGGACAACGGCGCAATGATAGCGTCAGAAGGATATTTACAGTATAAGAAAAGAAATTTTGCCGATTTAGACTTAAATGCTAAGGCGGTAGTGGAGTTAAAGTAATTATGGTAAAACACGTAGTGTGCTTTAAGTTAAAAGATAGAACTAATATAGGAAAGGTAAAAGAAGTGTTGCTTTCAATGAAAGGCAACGTTCCACAAATTATCGATATGGAAGTTGGCGTTGATTTTTTAAATTCCGAACGTTCTTACGACGTTATGCTTACCGTATTATTAAAAGACAAAACTGACTTAGAAAATTATCAAAACGATCCTTATCACTGCACAGTTGTAAAAACCTATATGCATAGCGTAAGGGAAAGTAGCATAGCAGTTGATTACGAAATATAATTATTGAAAAATAAAACCGCCTAAAAGGGCGGTTTTTTATGCGGGTGTGGTGGAACTGGCAGACACGTAAGATTCAGATTCTTATGCCTTTTGGCTTACAGGTTCAAATCCTGCCACCCGTACCAGTAAAATAAAATGGCGAACTTCTTGTTCGTCATTTTATTTTGCATTGCAGGGCAATGCGATTTGAACCCACGGTTCAATCCCTTAGCAGGGGACGGCAACCCTTTTGTCGCCAAAGAAAGTCACGCAAGGAAATGGCGACATTTCCCCTAACAGGGGAATTACCTGCCACCCGCACCAGTAAATAAAAAAGACGAACTTTTGTCCGTCTTTTTTATTTTTCTATTTTTTGTTGAGCATCCATTTTTATCCAACTTATAAACCCATAAATATCAATAATTAAAAAGGTAAAAAAGCAAATAACAACGGATAGATAGGATAGGTTTTCTAAAGTTGCAAGCGCCCAAAGAACCATTAAAACGATATCGTTTATAGCATAGGCAATCGCATAAAATGGACTTCTTCTAAAAGTTAAATATACGGCTATAAAACTTGTCGTGACAGATACGGTGCTAATAATAAGGTTTGCAGTACCAAAGGCGCGCAATATAAAATAAAAGGCTACCGTGACGATGGTTGAAAGTAAAAGAGCAAATATTAATTCGCGCAATTTTATATGATTAACCTTAACTTCCGGAGCATTGTCTTTATAAGGATTTTTTATCCACGCAATAAGTGAAATTATGGCCATAGGCATTGTCATTCCAAGATAGGTTATAAGTTCTCCGTAATATGTGTAGGTTAGAGATATTATGGCGTATATAATACAAAAAATTATGCCTATAACGTGTCCGAAGGGATTTCCTTTGGCACAGTATATAACAGAAGTTATTCCTAAGAGCGACGAACAAAGAGATAGATAATTATCCCCTTCGAAAATAAAAAAAGAAACGGTTATAATTACTAAGGATAAAATCCATAAAAAAAGCGCGCTTTTGGGTAGATATAGTGAAAAAATCTTTTTATTTTTCATTACCACTCCTTGTAGTTAAAAAAACAATGGTATGATAGCAAAATTAATTTTACGTTGTCAATCAAAATAATATAAGACAGTTAAAATCGTTGACAAATAAAAAATAAAAGAGTATGATACAAATAATTTAATAACTCAATGACCGTAGCGGAATTAAGTTTAAGACCGCCACGCAAGAGGACTCTGGAGAATTCCGTAATAAAAAATCGGATGCCGAAGGTGCAAAGCGAACTCGCTGAATCTCTCAGGCAAAAGGACAGGGCAAATTTTATATAAGTTTGTATTTTCAGAGCCTTAAAATTTCAAGGCTCTTATTTTTTTAGGAGATAGATTATGCAAGCAATCTACGACGTATTAAATTGGATAGACGGAAACATATTATGGGGAATACCCATGATAGTTTTAATGTTAGGGGTAGGTATACTTTTAACCATTAGAACGAAGGCTTTGCAAGTCCGCAAGTTTGGTTTATCCATGAAAAACACTATGGGTAAAACCTTTAAGCAAATGAAAAAAGGCGAAAAGAATAAAAGTAAAAACACTCTTTCGCC
>CAJMCT010000047.1 GCA_905211955.1 uncultured Eubacteriales bacterium
AAGCGTTTACTACATTTAAAAAGCAAGGCGCTTCGGTGGAAAAAACCAAAGCGCTTATTGAAGCGAAAATCACTAAAGAAGTGTGTATGAATTGCGACAATAAAGAGCGTTGCAGACAAAATAGGTGCCCTAAAAAAAGCGATCTTCAAAAACTTATAGATATTGGTTTTGCCAAAGGCAAACTGTCTTTAATCGATATGAATAAAGACTTGCTTAATACTTGCGTACACCCCAACAACGTGCTATTTTTCTTAAATAAACTTTTGGCTGATTTTAGAAGGCGAGAATTAGAACAATTAAACTATTCTAAAGAACGCGAACTTTTGGCAAACGAAGCGCAAGGCATCTCAGATATTTTAAGGACGTTAGCGCTCGATACGGGAACGGTTTTAAAATACCATAATCGGTTAGAGAGAACGCTTGCCGACAACCTTTTTAAGAAGGGGTTTCTAGTTAGCGAAGTTTTGATTTACGGCGAAGAAGAACGCATTTCGGTATCTATGATAGTCTTAATGAAAGAGTTTTCTTTGCCCGCCATAAATAAAATCGTGGATAAAACGATTGGTTTTCAAACGGTGCTTTGCGATAAAGCCGACGTCACCGAAGATAAATGCTATCTATCTTTTAGAAAATCACCTGAGTTTGATGCGGTGTTCGGGGTTTCCGCAGTCACTAAAGACGGCTCGACTTTTTCAGGCGATACCCACTCTGTCACAAGGCTATCCGAAGATAAATTTCTAATCGCCCTATCAGACGGTATGGGCAGTGGTGAAAACGCGCAAAACTTATCTTCCGCTTCCCTTTCACTTATAGAAAGTTTTTATAAGGCAGGCTTAGAAAGTTCCCTTATCTTAAACACGGTAAACAAACTACTTGCCATAAATTGTGAAGATAACTTTACCGCCCTTGACGTTTCGGTTATAGACCTAAAAACTTGCCGTGCCGACTTTATTAAGTACGGCTCGCCTTACGGCTTTGTCGTAAGCCCCACGGGCATTAGAATTATAGAAGGAAACACACTTCCACTCGGCATTTTAGAAGACCTCTCGCCTTCCGTATGCTCTCTTAACCTTTCAGAAGGCGATATTATCCTTTTAATCTCTGACGGAATTTCGGACGCGTTCGGATCTTCAGGTGATATTATAGACTATCTTAAAACCGTCCCCGCCCTAAACCCAAAATCGCTATCTGACGGAATACTAAATAAAGCGATTTCACTATCAAACGGCAACCATAACGACGATATGACCGCCTTAGCCGTTAGAATAATAAAAAATCACGATAAAGCCATATAACAAAAAACGCAGTCATATCGACT
This sequence comes from uncultured Eubacteriales bacterium, assembly GCA_905211955.1. Classification (GTDB taxonomy): domain Bacteria; phylum Bacillota; class Clostridia; order Christensenellales; family Borkfalkiaceae; genus UBA1259. The sequence goes on from CAJMCT010000047.1 coordinate 1,319, forward strand.
GCGTTTTTTATATTTTATAAAAGACTTATTCTTTTACCCAAATAGTAGGCACACCGTCTACGTAATGCCAATAGTTACCATCATCAGTTGGCAAATCACTTTCGTTTTCTATGTAATAGTAAATAGTTGCGTCTTCTAAATAATAGTTTGACGAACCAATGCTTATATTATCCCAGTCTTCTTTGCTACCTTTATGATATACACTTGTTAAACCACTGCACAAATAGAACGCATCATCACCTATACTTGTTACGCTATTTGGTATTGTTATACTTGTTAAACTCCTGCAACCAGAGAACGCATAATTACCTATACTTGTTACGTTATCGGGTATTACTACGCTTGTTAAACTACTGCAACGATAGAACGCATATAGATATATTTTAGTTATATATGTAGGTAGTACTAAATCTGTTTGCTCTCCAGTATATCCTAGTAATATCTTTTCCTCTCCATCCGTATAAATTATATATCCGTTATCGTTAGAAATTTTACTTACATATTCATCTCCACTATTATATACTGCTAAAGCATAACAACCAACGTACCCATTCGAAGAACTGCCTTTTTCTATAGTTAAATGCGTTGATTTATTTACTACTTCTACAAGTTTACGACAACCACTGAACGCATCATCACCTATACTTTCTACGCTATTTGGTATTACTATACTTGTTAATGAATGGCAATCCCTGAACGCCTCTTCACCTATACTTGTTACACTATAGGTTATGCCTTTATACTCTATAGTTGATGGTATTGCAGTTAAATTGCCGCTAAAGTATACTAATTTTGCTTCGCCATCCTTTAAGATATAAATTGAGCCATCCTCCGATATATAACTATTTTTATAATCCCAAATAACTGGCGCATAATTAGTTAAATCAATTTCCCAACCCGCTGGTTTTTCTTTTGCTTCGCAGTAAAAAATATTCACAGTATCTAATTTAGTCTCCGAATCAAATTCTAAGATACTATTGGGAATAGTTATACTATTAATAATAAGACCTATTGGACTACACAGGTCAATTTTAGTCACCGGTAAACCCCTATAAGTTGAAGGAATAACTATATCTGAACTAGAAATGGTGCCAAAACCAATAACGGCATATTCTTCTTTACCAAAAATCTTTCTAAATTGAAAGGTTTCTAACGCAACGTAATCAGTTTTTACACCGTTAATCACCCAATAGCCATCTTCGGATATTTCAATAGTTGGGGTTAAACCATCTTGACCGTCTTTGCCATCTTGTCCGTCTTTGCCATCTTGTCCATCTTCACCCTTTGCACCGGTGTCACCTTTATCGCCTTTTTCACCTTTAATGGTTGCAAGCCATTGTTCATAAGAGAGTGGCTCAACACCATTTTCTTGGGCGTAAACGACGTAAGAGTTATAAACTTCTATAATCCTTGCATCGTCTCCACCGCCATTATCATTACAAGCCATAATTATAAGAGTTGCTATGATTAGTAAAAATTTTTTCATATAAATACTCCTAAATTGTATTTTTTGTATTATATCACTCAATTTATTGAGCGTCAATCATGTTGCTAAATATATTTAGTATAATAAAAATATGAAGGTATTTGGGAAAAAACTTTTAGAACTTAGAAAAGAGAAAAATATAAGTCAAGCAAAACTTGCAAAAGCGCTTGGAGTAAGTTTTGCCGTGGTTTGTTATTGGGAAACTGATCGAAGCGAGCCAACGGCAATAAATATAGTTAAAATTGCTAAGTATTTTAACACTACAAGCGATTATCTTTTGGGTTTAGAAGACTAAAACATAACAAAAAACGCAGTCGATATGACTGCGTTTTTAATTTTATTTTATCTATTATTTGGTATAGTTATCAAAGTAGCCTTGAACTAAAATGATAGGCGTTCCTTTATCACCGCTTCCGCTAGTTAGGTCGCAAAGTGAACCGATAAGGTCGGTAAGACGTCTTGGCGTAGTGCCTTGAGACACCATTTTTCCGGTTAAGTCACCGTCTTTATTTTTAATGTATTCGCTGATAGCCTTTTTCAATTCTTCGCCTGATAAATCGGCAAAGTCGTTATCGGCAAGGTATTTAAGTTTAACTTCGTTAGGTTGACCTTCTAATCCGCTAGTGTAAGCAGGCGATACTACGGGGTCAGCAAGTTCCCAAATTTTACCAACGGGGTCTTTGAAAGCACCGTCGCCATAAACCATAACTTCTACGTTTACGCCCTTTCTTTCTTTGATTTCTTTTTGAATTCTATCTACAACTTCTTGGCAATCTCTTGGGAATAATTTTATAGTGGTTTCGGTTGCTTTGTTGCTACCCAAAAGTCCGTATTCCGCATTAAAGCCACTACCGTCTATGCTCTTATTTAAGATTTCGTCTAAGGAATAAACGTTTGCGCCTTTTGCCTTTAATAATCTTTTACTTCTTGCTCTCGTATGAATATCGCAGTTAATAACGTTATTGGTATAGTTTAAGATTGCACGGCAATCGTTTGCGAAAACGATTTCTACTTCACAATCACAAGAAGTGATAAGTTCTTTATAGTATTCAACGTAATCAACGCCGGTAAAACGGTGTTTTTTATATCCGAAAAGTTCTCTATACTTTTCTTCGCTTAAAACGTCCGTCCAAGGATTAACACCCTTAGCGTCCATTTCGTCTATGTCGATTAAGTGATTTCCCACTTCGTCAGAAGGATAACTGAGCATTAAAACTATTTTCTTTAAGCCCATTGCCATACCCTTTAAGCAAATTGCAAAGCGGTTTCTAGAAAGTATGGGGAATATTACGCCAACCGTTTGGTCACCGAATTTTTCGTTTACGTCTTTTGCAATATGGTCTACCGATGCGTAGTTGCCTTGTGCACGTGCTACAACTGCTTCGGTTATGCCTATAACGTCTTTTTCACGAAGGGCAAATCCTTCGCTTTCGCTTGCTTTAATTACGCTATCTACTACGATTTCCGCTATATCGTCTCCTTGACGTATAATGGGTGCTCTTACTCCGCGTGATACTGTTCCTATCAATCTTTCCATATGTTTTTCTCCTTGAAAAGTAATTTTAATAAAATACTTTCCGTTTAGTATTTTACTACACAATGCAAAATTTTGCACTCTTTTTTATATAAAAATTTTTTATACTTGCTATTCGTTTTTCAAAGGCATATTCCTATCGTAGAATACTCCGTTTTCGTAGCCTTGAATTCTTTTATCTTCTTCGGCGTCTTTAAGGCGTTTTTCTCCCCACGCGCAATACAAGGGGTTTTGCTCTATATTGATAAAATTTCTTCCAAGTTTTTTTGCAACGACACCCGTAGTTCCACTCCCCGCAAACGGGTCTAACACTACGTCCCCTTCATTTGAACTTGCAAGTATTAGTTTTGCTATAAGTTTTTCGGGTTTTTGGGTTGGGTGTGCGGTATTTTCTTTCATCGACCAATAAGGAACGGCTATGTCCGCCCAAAAGTTAGACGGGCAAGTAAGCCTAAAATTTCCATCTTTTTCGGTTTGCCAATCTTTTGGTTTTCCGTTTTCTTTATAAGGCGCTAAAACCTTTCTTTTTTGCTTTACTGCATCCAAATTAAAGGTGTATTCGTCGCTACAGGTTGCAAAAAACACGTCTTCTAAACAGTTTTTCCAGTTGGATTTTGCTCCGCGCCCTTTTTCTCTCTCCCACGTGATACGGTTTCTTAAAATAAATTTTTCAGATAGAATCTTTCCGATAACCACACTACTTTTCCAATCGCAACACACATATACGCTTGCGCTTTTTTTAAGTTTTGGATACACCGCTTCTATCCACGCTTTAGTATATTCGGAATACGTTTCATCGTCCGTTTTCTTAAAGCCGTTGCCGTGAAAGTTTTTATCTAAGTTGTACGGCGGATCAACGATAAGTAGGTCAATAAAATCGTCCGGCAACCTTTTTAGCGCTTGATAAGTATCCCCTAATATCGTTTTGTTTAAGGGTAAACCTTTGATTTTTTCCGCCATTACGACGTTATTTAGATATTCTTTACCTTCTTCTAAAGAAAAGTCTATGGTTTTGTTTCTACTTGATTTCATACTTAATCTTGATAAATTTTAAGCCATGCGGGTAGTTTTTCTATAAAATCGGAGTTGTTTTTTGATTTGTTTATCATTTCAATAAACTTTTCTATATCGGTATCCGATAAGAGTTTGCGCATTTTATACTCTGCGGAAAGTTCACTCTCAGAAAGCAAATATTCTTCCTTTCTAGTTCCCGATTTCTTTATATCGATTGCGGGGAATATGCGCCTTTCGGCAAGGTCGCGAGATAAGTGAATTTCCATGTTTCCCGTTCCCTTAAATTCTTCAAAAATAACTTCGTCCATACGGCTACCCGTATCAACTAGTGCCGTTGCCAAAATGGTTAAACTGCCACCTTCTTCTACGTTTCTTGCCGAACCGAAAAATGCTTTCGGGCCGTAGAACGCAACGGGATCTATACCGCCGGACAAGGTTTTACCCGAACTTTCTACTTGATTGTTATACGCTCTAGTTAATCTCGTAATAGAGTCTAAAAGTATTACTACGTCTTGCCCTTCTTCAACTAAGCGCTTTGCCCTTGTTATAACGTTTTCGGCAACCTTTACGTGATGCTCTGCAGTTTCGTCAAAAGTAGAATACACTACGTCCGCCGAAACACTCTTTCTAATATCCGTCACTTCTTCAGGACGTTCGTCAACTAAAAGTATTATTAGTTTTATCTCTTTATGATTTTCTTCTATACTCTTTGCAACTTCTTTTAAAAGGGTGGTCTTACCCGTTTTTGGCGGTGCTACGATTAAGCCTCTTTGTCCTTTGCCTAACGGTGCGAATAAATCTATAATTCGCATTGCCGTGCATTTATCTTGCCTTTCTAGAACGATTTTTTTATCGGGATAACAAGGGGTTAACTTATCAAAGTTTTTCCTTTTTAGGATTTCTTCTGGCGAAAAACCGTTTACTTCTATTACGCTATTAATTGCCGGCGAATCGTCTATGCGGTTTTCTTTTGCCGTACACTTAACGTAGTCACCGTTTCTAAGCCCAAACTTTTTAACGTTTTGTTGAGAAACGTATACGTCATAATAAACGTCTTCACTTTTGCATCTTATGAAGCCGTAGCCTTTATCGAGTTGCTCAAAAACACCTTCCCTTTCTAAAAGTGGCGGTTCTTTTGAATCGCTAAAAACCAAAGGATTGTTCGCCTTTGGAATTTTAGTGTAATCGTCGTCCATTTCGTCGTAATTCTTTCTATAAAAAATAGAAAGGTCTATTCCGCTTTTTGGTGGAGCGCCTTTATTGGTGGGAGATGCCGGCTCTAATTCGCGGTTTTGTATTGCTATAATTTCACGAATAAGAACGTCTTTACTCTTTTCAGTAGGACCTTTAACACCGATAGCACGACCCAATTCCCTTAAAACACCGAGTTTATACTTGTCTAAAAACTCATAGTCGAATTTGATGAATTTTTCCATAAAATACCCCTATACGCTATTTAGTTAAAATTAATTTGGAAAGTAAAAAGATTAATGTAAAAAATTAAAGTAAATTTAATCAAAATTACGAATTTCTTCGCTTTAACGATAAAAAAAACGGTAAAACTGTTATTACCTTTATTATAATAACATATTTCACCGTTTTTGTTAAGGGTTTTTATACAAAATTGTGGAATTTTGTTCAAAATTATTCTAAACTGTCTTTTATGTTTTGTGCAGATTTGATTCCCGAGCAAAATGCGAACGTTAAGTTATATCCACCGCAGTCTCCGTCAACGTCTAAAACTTCGCCCGTTAAATATAAGCCGTCCACCAACTTACTTTGATAAGTTTTAGCATCGATTTGGTCGGTTTTTATACCGCCCTTGGTCACTTGCGCATAGTTAAAACCTAAGTTTCCGTTAACTTTTAACGCAAAGTTTTTCAATGCTTTTGCTAAAACTTTCGGCTCTGTTGAATTTGCGTTTTTGACAAGCCTTTCGCCTATCTTTTTATTTAAAATTCCGCAAAGAATACCTGCGTTTTCAAGATTTAATACTTCTCTTCTTTCTTCTAAAAGTTTTATAGTTTCATCTAACGTAAAGTCTGGCAAAAATTCTATTTTGATAATCGGATTTTTAGCGAGTGCTAAATATCCCGATACCGTAAACACCGTGTTTCCCGATACTCCGTATTCGGTAAATAAAACGTCACCCTTAGCACTCTTTAATACCTTGTCGCCGGCAAGCGCGTAAACCTTAGCATATTCTTTTAAGCCTTTAAGACCGCGTATCTTCTCAAGTTCGGTTTTTACTTGAACGAGCGATG
>CAJMCT010000048.1 GCA_905211955.1 uncultured Eubacteriales bacterium
TGAAAATATTTGTAAAGGAGTTGTTTTATGGAAGATTTTAACGGCTACGCAGGAAAAGAATCCGAAAACCTTTCGGGTGAAAGCAATATTTTCAACCTAGTAAATTCTCTCGCAAAAAAATTTGACGGTAAAAGTCAAAACGACCTTTTAATGGCAATCTACAAAGAAGCCAAACGCGGAAAGCAAGCGGGCACTTTAACAAATGCGCAAATAGATGGTTTTGCGCGCATGCTTTCCCCACTTTTAGACGATAAAAAGCGGGGGTATTTAGCAAAAATCGTCGAAGAACTAAAACGCATTTAGATTTTAGCGAGTTCTTTTACTGCTTTAACGAGATAGTAAAGTTCTCTCGTACTGTTTTGAACGGCAAGGCTTACACGTGTTAAGCCTTCCTTTTCAGTACCCAAAAATTTATGTATTAGGGGCGCACAGTGAAGTCCGCCCCTTACTGCTACGTCGTAATCGCTATTAAGTCTATCGGCAACTTCGCTACTCGGCATATTGTCAAGCCTAAAAGAAACTATTCCAGAGTGATTGGGGTTAGAATAAAGGGTTAGCCCTTTAACTTCAGTAAGTGCCGAAATAAGTGTTGCCGTTTGAGTAAACAAATGCTTAGAAAAATGCTCGAAGTTGTTTTTCATATATCTAACGCCTTCCAAAAGCGACGCAATATTAGGAAGGGATAGCGTTCCGCTTTCTAACCTTTCGGGATAGGCTAAGGGCTGAACTGTAGATAGCGACTCTGTCCCCGTTCCACCGAAAATAATAGGGGAAATCTCAACGTCACTTTTAAAAATTAAAGCGCCACTACCCATAATGCCGTAAAGACCTTTATGGCCTGCAAGCGCAAGCATACTTATATTGTCGCTATCAAGGTTTAGTTTAACGTGCCCACCGCCTTGCGCACCGTCTACTAAATATAAAAGATTACGGCTTTTGCAAAGCGCACCTATTTTTTCCACGGGCAATTCTTCGCCCGTCACGTTAGAAACGGAAGTAGTTATAACAAGATAGGTTTTATCGTTAATCTTATCTTTAATCTCGTCCACGATAGAGCGCCCCGTGGTAGGGGATACTACGTCCAAACTGATTATTCCTTTATCTTTTAAGTGATAGAGTGGGCGAAGCACGGAATTGTGTTCAAAGATAGTAGTAATAACGTGACCGCCCTTTTTTACCGTGCCGAAGATTGCAAGGTTTAAGGCTTCGGTGCAGTTTTTAGTAAATACTACTCTATCGCTCGTCCCACCGAAAACTTCGGCTAAAAGTTTTCTACAATCATAGATAATTTCCGCACCCGTAAGCGATAGTCTATGCCCGCTCCGTCCGGGATTTGCCGATAAAAATCTAATAATGCTTTCGGCAGTTTCGGTCACTGTTCTCGGCTTAAAACCACCCGTTGCCGCGTTGTCTAAATATATCATAAATTTTCTCCTTTAACGTTTAACAAAAAACGGTGTACTTTAATACTATGTAGTATAAAGATTTTATATGCCAAGGAGAAAAGACGAAAATGGAATACGTAGCGGTAGCCTTCCGTTCACGCACACAAACGATAAAAGTTGCGGAATTTTTAAAAAGCAACGGACTTAACTGTGAAATCATAAACACCCCGAAAGAGGCAGGGGTGGGGTGCGGTTTATCGGTAAAGATTAATAGGAAGGCGCTTCCACTAGTTAAACAAGTCCTACTTCATAATAAAGTGGAAAATTTTGCAGGATTTTTCCTAGTTAGAAGTTTGGGCGGTAAAAGGTTTGTAAGAAGCATTTCTTAGAGTGCTTAAAAACACTTGAAATTTTTGCTTTAACTATGTTAATATAATACTTGCTATGAAAAGGCAAACTGCGAAAGAGATTGTAAATACGCTGTCAGGCGTATTCACGGACAAGCCTGCGCTTAATTTTTCCACCCCGTATGAACTGCTTATTGCGGTAATACTTTCCGCACAGTGTACGGACGAACGCGTGAACAAGGTGACTAAAATTTTATTCGCCGAGTATAACACCCCCGAAAAGATGGTAAAACTAACGAGTGAAGGCTTAGAAAAGTATATATTTTCTTGTGGGCTTTATAAAAGTAAGGCAAAGCACATACTTTCGGCAAGCAAGGATATTATCGAAAAGTATGAAGGAAGAGTTCCTAATACTTTAGAAGAATTAAGAACGCTTGCAGGTGTAGGTAGGAAAACGGCAAACGTCGTTTATAGCGTTGCGTTTAATGGAAACGCTATCGCGGTAGACACGCACGTTTTTAGAGTGAGCAAAAGGATAGGGCTTGCTTTAGGTAAAAACGTTTTATCTACCGAGAAAGAACTTATGAAGATTTTAGATGAGCGCGATTGGTCGAGAGCGCATCATTATTTGATATATTTAGGAAGAAGTTATTGCAAGGCGGGAAAGCCCGATTGCGAAAACTGTCCTATAAATAATCTTTGCAAAAAAAACTTAACGAAAAAGGTGAAGTAAATGTTTATTGACAGAGCGTTAATAACTATAAAAGCAGGTGACGGCGGAAACGGTATCACTTCTTTTATACACTATAAAGGAAAGGTTAGCGGTGGCCCTGACGGTGGAGACGGCGGAAAGGGTGGCGACGTAATTTTCGTTGCCGACGAACATATGTCTAATCTATCCGACTACTATTATAAAACCAAATACGTTGCCGAAAACGGTACGGCAGGTGGTTCTAAAAACTGTTTTGGCAAAGCGGGACAAGACCTTGTATTAAAAGTTCCGCTCGGTACGGTTATTAAGGATAAAGAAACGGGCAATATAATTTGCGATATGTTTACCGCAGGTCAAAAAAAGGTCGTTTTAGTGGGCGGTGACGGTGGAAAAGGAAACGCAAGGTTTACAAATGCACGTCGCCATGCACCACACTTTTCCCAAACGGGTGAAAAGGTGGAAACTAAGCGCGTTATTTTAGAACTTAAAACTATTGCGGACGTTGGTCTTTTAGGCTTCCCTAACGTAGGTAAATCTACCTTGCTAAGCAAAATCACGTGCGCGCGCCCCAAGATTGCAAACTATCACTTTACAACTCTTTCGCCAAACCTTGGAGTATGTAATCATTACGATAGCCAGTTTACCATTGCAGATATTCCGGGGCTTATTGAAGGCGCAAGTGAAGGCGCAGGGCTAGGCATTGAGTTTTTAAGGCATATAGAACGTACGCGTATGCTCGTTCATATCGTAGATATTTCGGGGCTTGAAGAAAGAGATCCTTACGAAGACTATATAAAGATTAACAACGAACTTAAAAAGTACGGACAAGGCGTTCAAAAGTTAAAGCAAATAATCGTTGCAAACAAATGCGACGTTTACGGCGCGGAAGAAAAACTTAAAGAGTTTAAGGCAAAAATCGGCAAAGGTAAAAAGGTAATACCGATTAGCGCAATCACGGGTGACGGCTTAGAAAAAGTTAAGGAAGAAATATTAAAGGTTTTAGCAAAACTTCCCCCCTTAAAACCGCTAGAATACGAAGAATTCAACTACACCAAGCCCGAAAGACTTTCTTACGAGATATTAAAAGAAGGCGAAACCTTCGTTATAGAAGGTACGCTCGTAGACGTATTAAAGAGAAACGTAGTTTTAACCGATATGCACTCGCTTGCCTACATGCACAAAGTTTTGCGTGATAGGGGCATAATTAGTGAACTTAGAAAGATGGGAGCAACTGAAAAGTCTACCATTATTATCGGTGGAGAAGAATTTGAATTTATTGATTAAAAAGGAGCACGAAAGATGTTGACGTCAAAACAAAGAAGCGCACTTCGTTCACTTGCACAAGTAATCGAACCGATTACCCAAGTTGGCAAGTTAGGTGTAAACGATGCGCTTATAGAAAGCCTTGATAAGGCAATAGAAAAAAGAGAACTTATAAAGATTACAGTTTTAGAAAACTCTGGTTTAGAGCCAAAGGAAGCAGGCTTTGAGATTGCCGAGTGCTTATCCGCAGAATTCGTTTGCGCAACGGGTAGAAAACTCGTTTTCTATCGCAGAAGCAAAAACGACAAGGTAAACCACATAGAGTTTTAATCGCTTGCAATCTTTTCGGTGTCTTTTTTTCCAAAGATGATAGAAATTAAAGACAGGGTAAAAAACAAGCCTGCAAAGATAACGTAGTACAACTTAAAACTAACTAAAAAACTGAAAAAAGCCATACAAAAGCCTAAAAACGCGTACTTTTTGGCTTTTTTTCTTTTTAAAATATTTGAAAAACAAAACTTGGGTTTTTTAAATAAAAGTTTATACTTTTCGGGCGGAAGTTGGTCGTGCTTTTTTAGTAGCGAATAAAGGTTTTCACTAGAAACAAACTTAACTTTTCCGCTAAACCTTTTAGAAAAATCTAAAACTTCACTCTTATAGGAAGTAGAAAAGATATACGCAGTATTATACTCGTCGTCAAGTTTGTTAAACGCCTTAACTACGTCAGACTTAGTTGCACCGTCTATTCCAAGCGACAAAAAAACTATCGCCTTTTTTTCGGGAAGATTAAAGCCGTATCTATTTTTTACGGGGTTTAGGTTTTCTTTTTCTAAAGCGTTAAATAAAAGCGTACTTGATTCGGGGTTTGGCATAAAAGAGAGTTGAAAAAGTGTGTTTTCTGCTTGAATTTTTTCTTTTTTAGCAAGTTTACTTTTAAAGCGTTTAGACTTTAAGATGGCAAACGTAAGGATTGCTAAAACTAAGGATAGAGTAATAGAAAGGGCTATTGCAACCCTTCTATCTAAAAAATAGTTAAAAATTAAAAAGCAAGTGCTAAAGCCCAAAAAAGCGATAAAAATAGCGTCTAAAATAACCGATAGAGAAAAACCTTTCATTTTGCCCCCTAAAATTATACTTTTCTTATTGCCAAATAGAGTGCAAAATATACTGAAATTATTGATTTTAAAGGTTAAATGTGCAATAATATAGGTATGGAAAGGATTGGTATTTTTGGCGGAACGTTTAACCCCGTTCACGTAGAGCACGTAAATATCGTAGAATCGGCGATTAACGAACTAAACTTAGATCGTCTTTTCGTTATGCCAACCTTTCTATCGCCACATAAAACGCTTATCCCAGCACCCGAAGTGGATAGAATAAATATGCTAAAAGAAGCCTTTTCGGGCTTAGAAAAAGTAGAAGTATCAGACTACGAAATAAAAAAGGGCGGTGTAAGTTTTACCTACCAAACCGCCGAAGAATTTAGAAAAAATTATCCTACTGCTAAAATATTTTGGATAGTTGGCGGGGATATGCTCGTTGACTTTAAGACATGGCGGTATCCTGAAAGAATACTATCAAGCGTTGACCTTGCCGTTTTTAATAGGGAAGATATAGACGTTGACTATAAAAGAGAAAGAGAGTATTTTATCGATAAATTCGGGAAAGATTTTATCAAACTAAAATATAACGGAAAGGTTTGTTCTTCAACTAAAATTAGGGTATACTCTGCGTTCAATCTGCCTTTAGACCGATTAGTTCCAAAATCAGTTAGCGACTATATAGAAAAAAACGGCTTATATAAAGGGGACAAGTACACTGAGTACGTTGTAAAAAACTTGCCCGAAAAACGCTTAAAGCACACGGCAAACGTTGTTATTAAAGCGCTATCTAAGGCTAAAGAATTAGGCTTATCGCAAGAAAAGGTTATGATTACGGCAACACTTCACGATATGGCAAAGTATAAAAACGTAAGCGATTACCCTGATTTTATATTGCCAGAAGGCGTTCCTAAACCCGTAGAGCACGCATTTTTAGGGGCTTACCTTGCCGAAAAAGAGTTGGGGATATTTGACCAAGAAATTTTAGACGCAATAAAATATCACACTTCGGGAAAGGCGGATATGAGCACGCTTTCTAAACTGATATTTATTGCCGATATGATTGAAGAAGATAGAGATTATCAGGGCGTTGAAGAACTTAGGGAATATTTTAAGGGCGATTTAGACGAGTGCTTAAGAAAGTGCTTAGAAGAAGAAATTTTACATTTACTAAACAAAAAACAGTATATCTACGCGGAAACGCTTTCGGCGTATGACTACTACGTGAAAGATAAAAAAGATTGAAAGGAAGGTTAAAATGGAAGCAAGAGAATTTGCCGAAAAAATTTGCAAGGTGCTAAGCGATCACAAGGCTGAAGACATCGTTTTAATGGACGTTCGTGGAAAGACCGAAGTTGCCGACTACTACGTAGTTGCAAGCGGTAGGGCAAAAACGCACACTCGTTCTTTAATAGAGCACGTTGACGAAGAAATGGAAAAACTTGGCGTAAGCCCGACGAGATGCGAAGGCGTTAGAGAAGGCAGATGGGCGGTATTAGATTACGGCGACGTTTTGGTGCATATCTTTAACGATGAAAACAGAGTGCTTTATCACTTAGAAAAATTGTGGGGCGACGATAAAAATATCGTAAAATACACCGATTAAGAAGATTTTTTTACGTAAATCCTATCAATCTCTTCGGGGTTTATCTCAATACTACGGATAGGCGTCGGTGGTTTTTGAGAAATTGTTTTCTTTTTGCGTTTTTTTGTGCAAGATTTAGTGATAACTTGTGGCTTGTAAAAACGGCTTTTTATCGATAAATATACGGCTTTAATAAACCCAACGATAAAAAGGCAAATCAAAAATAGCGCTAAGGTACAAGAAAACCCTAAAAAAGGGGAAACGGATAAAATATTCATAAAATACTCCTATATGAAAAGAGTATCAAACAAGTTTTACAAAAAAGTAGGACTATTTGTTGATAATTGGTTTATTATGCAAAATTGAAGGTGAGAAAATGTTTGGTTTTAGAAAAAAAGTAGGGCCCGAAAAAACGGCTTACAAGTTAGAAGGGGATATGCCTGATTTAGTAAACGAAATTTACGAAGACGGATATTCTCAAAACGGACTTGTTGCCGTAGAAAATTCGGTTAGCGAAACCACCGATAAAAAGATAAGAAAAAGCGAAGATTTTAGTGCTTTTAATGCGCTTGCTAATCTTCTTAATACTTCGGTAGAAAAGATTAAGGACGAGTGTTGCTTGTTCCAAGTTAGAAAACTTATGTCAAAACTTGGACAAGTTATCGTAAGGTACGACGTTTCAGATTCTAAAATAGGCAAGATTATCAAAAACTGTCTAAATTTAGAAGTTAGCGAAGTTTTGGTATCCCCAGCCTATCTTGACGCATGCTTAAAACAAACTAATAAACACAAACTTCAAAGTCAAAACGTATGCGCTTTTATAGACTTTCCGTTTGGTGAAAGTTCGCTAAAAGGCAAACTTACCGACCTAAAAAACACCATAAACTTTGGCGTAGACGGTGCAACGGTTATGATGCCGAACGTTTTACTTTCCCAAGACAAAACAAAGGTTTTCAAAAAGCACGCTAAAAAGTTTGGTAAGGCAATAAACAAGCAAACGGGTGTTGCTGTAAATGCTACCGACATAAATGAAGAAGCAATTAAAAACGCGATAAAGGCGGTTGATAAAACCAAACTCTCGTTTATAACTTTCGTGTTTGGGGATACGCCCGAAGACCAAATTAAGAGCAAGATTAAAGCAATCTATAAGCATAAATCTAAAAAGGAAATTCGTATTTTA
>CAJMCT010000049.1 GCA_905211955.1 uncultured Eubacteriales bacterium
TTTAGGCTTGCGATTCCTACCAGTTCGATTCCCATATTAACTTCATACAATAAAAAAGGCACAAACCATTAGGGTTTGTGCTTTTTTATGGAGCAGGTGATGGGAATCGAACCCACCTCCAAAGCTTGGGAAGCTCTTATTCTACCGATGAACTACACCTGCGTTTGATTAGATTATAACAAATAGACGTTGAAAAGTAAAATCAATTATTAATAAAATATTGTAAAAGTGCAAAATTTATGTTATACTTTGTAAAAACGAAAGGAGATAAGATAAATGGCTCTTTTTCTTAAAGTTATAGAATGGGCAGATCCTTCAAAAGACACGATAGTTTATAAATATCCGCTTGCAAAATCGGGTAGAGAAGTTAATCAAAAAAGTAAACTTGTAGTACGCGAATCGCAAGAAGCGATTTTTGTTCACAAGGGTCAAATTTGCGATATATTCCCTGCGGGAACTTACGATTTAAACACTGATATTTTCCCAATACTTTCTAAACTTGCAGGTTGGAAATATGGTTTTGAAACGCCAATATTAGTTGACATTTACTTTGTAAATACTAAGCAATTTACGGGGTGCAAGTGGGGTACTGCAAATCCCATAATGAAACGCGATCCAGAGTTTGGCATGATTAGGGTAAAGGGTTTTGGTTCGTACTCGTTTAAGGTAGACGATAGTGAAACCTTCCTTCGCGAACTTTTCGGCACTTGCTCGTCTTATGGCACGAAAGATATTACCGATTGGCTAAAAACCATGCTAGTATCGGCACTTACCGACGCTATTGGTGAAAGCAAAATATCCGCTCTTGATTTAGCAGGCAATACTTTAGAGTTTAACCAAATCGTAAAGGCAACTATTCAAAGTAAGTTTAAGGAAATCGGTTTATTACTTACCAACTTATTCATAGAAAATATGTCTGTTCCTTCCGAAGTTGAAAAGGCAATCGACGAAAGAAGCAAACTCGGAATTTTGGGCGACAAGACTGACGTTCTAATGAAGATTTCCGCAGCGGAAGCAATGAAAGACGCTGCTAAAAACCCAGGTGTTGGCGGTGGTATGGCAAGCGCAGGCATAGGTCTTGGTGCAGGGCTCGGAATGGGCAGTCTTTTTGCCGATGCTTTCAAAAACTCTAACGAGCCACAAAAACAAGAAGTTAAAAAGGGTGTAAAAACTTGCCCTAAATGCGGTGCGCAAATTTTAGAAAACTCAAAGTTTTGTTCTGAATGCGGAGAAAAACTTCCACAAAACAAGTTCTGTTCAGAGTGTGGAGCAAAAGTTTCTAGCACGGCTAAATTTTGCCCCGAATGTGGAAACAAACTTTAATCTAAAAAACGCTAAAAAACACCCAAAAACCCATTGACTGAGAGTTGAAAAAATTATATAATAAGACGGTAGATAAGACTTTGCCGTCTTATTTTAATAAAAAATTAATTTAGTAGGAGATATAAAAAATGGCTGACAAAATTACTGAAAATACTTTGATATTCGATGCATTAAACATTAACCCCAAGGCTGGCGAAATTTTAATGTCTTACGGTATGCACTGCTTAGGTTGTGCACTTGCTCACGGCGAAACCGTTGGTGAAGCGGCTAACGTTCACGGTGCTGACTTAGAAAGCATGCTCAAAGAACTTAATAATATCGAAGAATAATGCAAGACAGTTTTGAAGAAAACGATTTAGGTCAAAACACAAAGCGCGTTTCCACGGAAATGATTAAATGCCCCGCTTGCGGTGGCAATATGGTTTTCGATCCCGAATCGCAAATGCTTTACTGTGCGCATTGTGACACGAAGCAAACTTTTAAGCAAACCTTTGAAGCAAAAGAAATAGATCTCTTATCGGGGTTTGACGATAATAGAAAGTGGAATAAAGAAGAAGCCGTATGCTTTACGTGTGATAACTGCGGTGCTAAAGTAGTTCTAAACAAAGGCGAAACGTCAATTAGTTGTCCGTTTTGCGGGACGGCGCACGTGCAATCGGCAAAGGAACTTGACGGCTTAAAACCCAACGCGTTGCTTCCTTTTTTGTTTGGGATAGATAGGGCGGTAGAAATAGTTAAAAATTGGGCAAGGAAAAAACTTTTCGCCCCGTCAAAGTTTAAAAAGAATATGAATACCCAAAACGTAAAGGGTGTTTATACGCCGTGCTTTACTTTCGATAGTAAAACCACGTCTACCTACGTGGGTAGAATAGGTAAACACTATACGAGAGTGGTTGGCTCGGGAAAAAATAGGCGTACCGAAACGTATACCGTATGGAGAGATATTTCTGGTACGTTCTATGAAAATTTTGACGATATACTTATTACGGCAGGCAAAAACTTCGATCAACAAAAGTTAAACAAGGTTGCGCCATACCAAACTAACGGTGCAAGGGAATACGACGAAAACTATATGCTCGGCTTTATGGCTTACCACTACGATAAAGAAATCGTGGACTGCTGGGCGGAAGCAAAAAACCTTATGGATAGGGTTTTAAGAAACAGTATTCTATCAAGGTATAACTACGACGTGGTTGCCTATCTTAACGTATCCACTTCTCACGAAGCGGTCACATATAAATACGTTATGCTACCCGTATATATGGGGCACTTTAAGCACGGTAAAAAGCATTATAACTTTTATGTTAACGGTACTAGCGGAAAGGTTTGGGGTAAAACGCCCGTATCCGCTTTAAGAGTTTTATCGGCAATAGGAATAGGGCTTTTGGCCGTTGGCTTAATAGGACTTATCGCATATTTAGTGAATAAATAGCACAAATAAGGAAACATTTAAACGATGTTTCCTTTAATTTTTTAAAAAAAGGGAAAATGGACATAAAAAAAGGTATAAAAAGGTAAAAAATTTAACTTTTTCTATTGACCTAAACCCCACAAATGATATATAATTTATAAGTATTATGCTAGTTTAGTTGCACAGTCGGGCAAAGCCGACTTCGGAGGGCAAAAATGAAAAAAGGCAAGTCAATAACTTTACTGTCGATAATCGGCGTTATAATGGCGTGTTTAATCGTATTGTCTTTCTTACGTTTCCCCGTAGGGGTTAAGAATTTCAACTCGTTTATCGGCGCAGTAAGTCTTGATTACGATTTGGAAGGCGGTACTTCGTACACGCTCACTTTAAACAAGGAAAACGAGAAAGAAGTAGACGATATCGACAAGGTTTTAGCAACCATTGATTCAAGAATGACCGAACTTGGTTATCAAACCTATAAGATTTCGGCATTTAAAGATGCAAATAAAGACGTTGAGGACTATTCTATAAGAATCAACGCAAAAGCAACCGAAAGTTTGGATAGCGATATTCAATCGGTTATCGCTTATGGCGACGTTAAGTTTTACGGCGGAAACACCGAATCTCCAACTACTGAAATCTTAAACAAAGAAAAAGCAGTAAAGAGTGCTAAATATGCAGGTGAAAACACCGTAAACGGAACTACTTCTTATTTAGTTGCCGTTGAATTTACCGATTACGGCTATAAAACTTTGATTGACGCAATAAACGCTGCGGAAGAAAGTTATTATCTTAAAATAGCACTTGGCGATACTACGCTTTTAGATAGCGCTATCGACGCGTCGGCAATCACTGAAAAGAGTGTTTATATTCAAACTAATAGCGAACAAGCAGGAAAGCAAATCGCGATGCAAATCAAGACTGGTGGTCTTGAATATATGTACGATATAGAAGATAGCGTAACAGTACAACCTTTATTTGGTGAAAACGCAGGGCTCTATGCGGGGCTTGCACTTCTAATTTTATTAGTAGTAGTTATCGCTTTAATGATCGTTTTATTCGGTGGCTACGGAATAATCGCAGGGCTTTCTTTAATAGTATTTGCTTTAGGTGTTTTAGGTCTTTTAGTTTCCGTTCCGGGAATAACCGTATCACTTGCAGGTATTATCGGTTTAGGTCTTGCAACCGTTCTTTGTGCAGACGGCTTAATGATTACCGTTAAGAGAATTCGTGAAGAATACGCATTAGGAAAAACGGTAAAGGCTGCAGTTAAAACAGGTTATAAGCGTTCACTTTTCCCCGTGCTTAGTTCAAACCTTATCTTTGGCGTATCAGCACTCGTAATGTTTGCATTAGTTAAAGGCACTATGGTAAGCTTTGCAATAACCTTAGGTCTTGGCGCAATCGTTTCTTTCGTAGTTAACGTTTTGATATCCAGAATGTTTACCGCGTTAATTCTTCCCGTTTGCAAAAACAAGGAAAAATTCTTAAATCTTAAAAGGGCGGACAACTGATTATGAAATTTAACGTCACGGGAAAATATAAAATTTGGGTTTTAATAACTGTTGCCGTTATGATTATCGGCTTTGTACTTTTCGGTGTTTTTGGTTTCAATCAAAAAGCCGACTATAAAGATACCAACACCGTTTCGGTAAAGGTAGATGCAAACATCGGTAATGCAAGCGCTATTTTAGAACAATCTTCTAAAGATTACTTGTGCGCGAATGGTTTTAAGTACGATAGAGTAGAAGTCTTAAACGACGGTGGCGAACTCGTATACTTCTTTAACTATTCGGTAAAAGAAGACGTTAAGGTAGACGAACTTCAAAAGGCAGTAAAAGAAGCGCTTAGCACGGATAACATCTTAAAAGGTCTTAACGTAAGCGTTGTTGTAGAAGACACCGTAAGTTATGATAAAAACTATGCAGGTCCTGTTGCTATCGCAGGCGGAATTGCACTCGTAGTAATGTTTATCTACGCAGTTATCGTAGAAAAGGTTGCAGGTGCACTTTCATATCTTGCAACGTCAATCGTATCAGGCTTATTATTCTTTGCTATTATGGGCTTAACTAGAATACCTGCATCACCGTTTATTCTTATCGGTCTTGCACTTTCGGTATTATTCGCAGGCGCATACTCACTCGTTATGTCTAATAGATTTAACAGTGTTATGAAAACTGCATTAGGCGAAAAGGCTAACCCCTTTGAAGTTGCAAACAATGAAACTATGCAAAGTTTAGTTAAGTGCTTGTTTACAACGGGTGCAATAATAGTATTAGCACTTGCGTTTATAATCCTTGGATCTTCACTAATGAAGATTTTAGGCTTACAACTAGTAATCGTTGCAATCGTTTCGGTATTCTCTGCGTTCGCATATACGGGGCTCGTTTGGGCGGGTATTAAATCGAACGTAAAGAGCAAATACGTACCTGCAAAGAGCGAAGAAAACGAATAAAATCTCACAAAAATCTCAAGGCGGGAAATTCTCCCGCCTTATTTTGTAAAAAGGCTTTTATGAAAATAGTTTACGACAGTATTTTAGAAAAAAAAGACGAAGGATACGTAAATTTCCTTTCTAAAAAATGCGGTATAACGTTTGATACTGCACGTCTTTTATATTGCCGTAAAATAGACACGGTAGAAAAAATCAAAGACTTTTTATATCCGTCACTAAAACAATTTAACGATCCGTTTTTATTCTCTAATATGAGAGAAGCGGTGGAAGAAATTAAAAAAGCCAAATTAAGCAACCAAAAAGTTTTAGTTTACGGCGACTATGATGCGGATGGCGTATCGGCTACCGCAGTTTTATACTATGCCTTAAAAGACTTTGGCATAAATGCCGACTGTATGATTCCCGAAAGAGAAGAAGGGTACGGCTTAAATGAAGAAAAGATTTTATCACTTCCTATTAAACCCAACCTTGTAATAACCGTAGACTGTGGTATTAGCGACGGAGAAAAGATTAAAAACCTTAAAAAACAAGGCATAAACGTAATCGTCACCGACCACCATGAACCGCCTCTTGATCTACCTGATTGCATAAAAATCAATCCTAAGTTAGAAGATGGCGGATACCCTTTTAAGGGGCTTTGCGGTGCTGGTGTCGCTTATAAATTAGGCTATGCGCTCATTGGCGAAAAAGCGGATAAATACTTAGACTTCGTTGCGCTTGCTACGGTGTCTGATAGTATGGACTTAGTAGAAGAAAATCGCAGTTTAGTAATAGAAGGCTTAAAACTTTTCAACTCGGAGTTTATTCGTCCACAGTTTAAGTTTTTAATAGGAGAAACGGGCAAAACCGTTTCGGCACACACCCTTGCATTTTCCATTGCCCCCAAAATTAATGCGGGTGGAAGAATGGGCGATGCAAACACCGCGCTAAACCTTTTTCTATCTGAAAAAATTTCCGAAATTGCTGAAATTAGCGAAAAACTTAAATCATATAATACCTTCCGCCAAATAGAGTGTGAAGAAATTTACCAAAGTGCAAAGAGTAAAATTTTAAACTCGTCCGCTATATACGACGACGTTATTACCGTTTACGACGAAAGTTGGAAAACCGGCTTTATAGGAATAGTCGCTGCAAAACTCGTAGAAGATTTTTCTCGCCCAGTTATCGTTTTCGGTAGTCACGACGGAATATTAAAAGGCTCGGCAAGAAGCGTAGACGGCATAAATATCCACAAAGTAATCTCGTCTTGCGAAGATATGTTAGTGTCTTTTGGCGGACATTCTCAAGCGGCAGGCGTTTCGGTTGAAAAAGAAAACTTTGATAAGTTAAATAAAAGATTAAACGCTTTTGTTAAAGAAAATTTTAAGGGTGTAGACCTTTCAAAAACCGTCCATGCGGAATGGGAAATCAAAGGCGAAATATCCCAAAAATTCGTTAAAGAATTAGAACTATTAGAACCATACGGAACGGGTAATAAACGTCCACAGTTTGGGGTTAGGGTAGGAAAAGTTCAGTCTAATCCCTTAAAAAAAGGCTCTCCGCACTATGCTTTTAGCACACCCGTTTTAGAGATGTTAGATTTTAACGGTGAAAACCACGTGGAAACGCTTATGCTTCCCATAGACAAAACGGTAGTTTTTGAAACCAACGTTTCAACATTTAAAAACCGTACGTCTATAAAGGGCTTTGTTCGAGACGTCGTTCCCGATTTTTCTAATCTACAAAACGTTTACTTGCAAACGATAGAGTCTGAACTTGATAAGTGTATTAACTTTAATAAAGACGTAAAGGTTAAAGACTATAAAGATTTTGATGATAGTATAGGTAAAACCCTTTACGCAGTATCTTCGATGGATACTCTTGAAAATTATAAAGAGTTAAAATCATTACCACTTTCTCTATTTCTTCCCGAAAAAGGAACGTTTGGAAATCAAGTGGTAGTAAGTTTAAGGGAAATACCCGAAGGGTATAATCGTGTGGTTTATTTAGATAATCCTTTATGTTTTATTCCCACAAATTTAGAGACTTATTGCAATTTTTCTATTTTAGGATATAATTATATTAATGAGATAA
>CAJMCT010000050.1 GCA_905211955.1 uncultured Eubacteriales bacterium
TCTTCACCCTTTACGATTAGGGCGATATTGATATTTTCTATATCTTCTTTTGCGGTAAATTTTATTAAAATTTCGGGGTTTTCTTCCCTTAAATAAGAAGGCGTTTGTTTTCCGCTAAACTCTAAAGAGTTTATAAATAGTTTTTGACCGTGGTTTTTGGTTGGACGTGGAGAAGAAGTATAGTCGATAAACGTATCGGCATTTTCGCCTGCCTTTCCTACGTATTTAAGTATGCCTTCTTCAACGTCGCCGTCAAACACGACCTTTCCTTTTTCTAAAACGATTACCCTATCACAAAGACTGCGAATAGTGTTCATATTATGACTTACGAATAAGACCGTTCTATTATCTTCTTCGGCAACCGCTTTTAACTTGTCTATACTCTTTTGTTGGAAAGTTATATCACCAACCGCCAAAACTTCGTCCATAATAGTGATTTCGGCATCTAAATGTACGGCAACCGAGAAAGCGAGTTTTACGTACATACCCGAAGAATATCTTTTAACCGGTGTATCGATAAATTCTCTTATTTCGGAAAAGTCTATGATATTTTCTATCTTAGCGTCGATTTCCTTTTTAGTCATACCTAAAATCGCGCCGTTCATATATATGTTTTCTCTACCCGTTAGTTCGGGGTGAAAACCCGTGCCGATTTCAAGCATCGAAGCAACCCTACCGTTTAGGTAAATTTGTCCCTTTGTCGGTGCAGTTATTTGAGAGATAAGTTTTAAAAGAGTCGTTTTACCCGCACCGTTGTGCCCGATAATACCTACCTTTTCGCCCCTTTTAATCTCTATTGAAACGTCTGATAGCGCATTAAACTTTTCGCCTTTATTGTAGTTTTTTGCGCCGATTTTTTTAGTGGGGTCTTCTTTTTTTAACATCTTTGCTTTTAAGCGCTGTAAGGCTTCTTTTAAAGTAGTTCCGCCAATTTGCCCTAATTTATAAACCTTAGTGACGTTTTCGGTTTTAATCATTATATCTTTCATAAGCCACCCCTAAATAGTATCGGCAAAGTTTCTTTCCACTCTACTAAATGAAAGAAGCCCGATAAAGAATATTAAAAGGGTTATGCCCCAACTTATAAGATAATAAGTTAGGTTAAAGTACCCAAAACCAAACACACCGTAGCGGAAAGTAGTCACTATGGGTGTTATGGGGTTAAGCATATAAAGCCAAGTTAAGTGCGATACGTTTGCGTTTATTAGTTCTAAACCGTAAGCAATAGGCGATGCGTAAAGCCAAAGTTGAAGCCCGAAAGACACAAGCATTGCTAAATCGCGATACTTGGTAGTCACTGATGATATGATTATTCCGCAACCTAACGATAACAACATTAATTGCAATATAGTTGGAAATATCAATAAGATTTTAGGAGTAATAGTTATATCCGTTCCGCCAACGATTAAGTAAACCGCCCAAATAATAATAAATAGTATAAACTGTATAGCGAACGATATTAAGTTCGAAATTGTAGTCGCTATCGGGGAAACGAGTCTTGGATAGTAAACCTTACTCATGGTCGCGCGGTTGTTTATAAAGGTTTTTGACGTAGCCGACAAGGTTTGAGAAAAGTAGTTCCAACAAATATTGCCCGCCATATAGAATAAAAATGCCGGCAACACGTAATTTCCCGCAACGTCTAAAGTGGTTAGGTTTGCCAAAGTGCCGAATATTACCGTAAATACTAAGGTCGTTAAAAGGGGTTGAATTATTGCCCAAAGCGGTCCTAAAATAGTTTGCTTATACTGTGCAACGAAATCCCTTTTTACGAATAGCAAAATTAAATCTTTGTACCTAAAAGTCTCTTTAACTTTTAAGTCAAAGAGTTTTCTTTTAGAAGTTATTACCTTTTGATAATTTTGCTTTTCCATCTTTCTATTCTTTATCCGTCTTTTCGTCTTGTTTTACGTCTTTTTCTTTATTTAATTCACCCGTTCCGCCCTCTACGACACCGTCAGAGCGCAAAACTGAAAATATCGTTCCAAAGAAACATTTAACGTCAAAGAAAAAGCCCATCTTTTTAACGTATTCACCGTCAAACCTTGCTTTTTCTTCTATTTTTAATTCGTCTCTACCGTTAATTTGCGCCCATCCCGTAAGCCCCGGCTTTACGTCGTTAGCGCCGTATTTATCTCGTTCTTCTATAAGGTCAAATTGATTCCAAAGCGCAGGACGTGGACCAATAATTGACATCTTACCAGTAAAGATATTAAAGATTTGTGGAAGTTCGTCTAAGGAAGTTCTTCTTAAAAACTTGCCTACTTTTGTTATGTACTGCTCTGGGTTTTCAAGCAGGTGAGTTGGAACGTCGTGCGGGGTGTCTATTTTCATGGTGCGGTACTTTAATATGTTAAAATGAGTCTTGCCCTTTCCTACCCTTTTTTGCTTAAAGAAAATCGGTCCCTTAGAGTCTATTTTTATAGCAATAAAGAGTATTAGCCAAACGGGAATTAAAACTAAAATACCTATACCCGATAAAAATAAATCTATTACCCTTTTGAAAAAATGTTTGTACATAAAAGCGTCCTTTACCTACTTTTTCAGTTTAGTATTATAACACATAACGTAAAACTTTTCAATAGTTAAAGGCAAATTGCTACACAAATGACTAAAGAATAAAAAACAACCCGCAAAATTTTGCGGGCTATTTTTTATCTAATTAAAATGTGTCTTTAACCATTACCTTTTTTGCAAGTCCTTCTTCTATAAGTTTTTTGTCTGACTTATAACTAAACTTGTAAGTTTCGGGAACGAAGTCTTTTATCTTTGCCGCACCATCTAACATTACGCTGATAAGTTCGATAGCATGTTTTACACCCCTTGCTGATTTAACTTTAATCATCATAGGCGTATCTTCAAACTTCTTAACACCGCCTACGTTATGGGTGTAGTACTTAGTTCCTTCATAGTCGTTAGGATTAAGCGCTAAGTATATTACCATAGTCTTGCCCCTAAACGCTATCTTTGCCTTCTTTTCGCGACCAAAATTGAAACTATCATAACTCCAACTAATTCTTGAATTTACGCGTTTATATTCTAACAATGCGTTTTTGATTTCGCCGTAAAATTTCTTTTGGTCAGCGCTTGCTTGACAAAGTTTTGCAATAAAACTCTTGCTGATAGATTCTCTTAAACCAGGTACGGTTTCTTCTACGATATAAGTATCGTCGTCTATAACCTTAGTTGCAACCGTTTCTTTTGCGTTGATTTCTAAAGGAAGTCCTTTTTCTCCCAAGGTTTCTTTTGCTAAGCCTTGTTCGATAAGTTTTTTATCCGACATATACTTTAACGAATAATCGCTGTTTGCGTAGTCTTTCTTTTTGGGCTGAGAATCTAAAAGAATTTCTACTAATTCTAACGCACGGTTCTTACTTCTTTCGGTCTTAATTTTAACCATCATGGGCGTGTCTTCAAATTTCTTAACGTCGCCCTTGTCGTGCGGGAAGTACTTAGAGTCAGAGTATTTTTCAGGGTCTAATGCAAAGAACGCAACTAAAGTTTTGCCCCTGAACGCAATCTTAACTTTCTTTTCACGTCCCAAGTTAAATGAATCGTAATTCCAACTAACCCTTGAGTTTATTTTCTTGTATGACAATAGCAAGTTCTTAATTTCATTATAATATGCCTTTTGTTCTACGGTGCTTTGAGAAAGTTTACCCATAAAACTCTTTTTAAGGCTATATCTTTGAACTCTATTTTCTTTTGCTTCCGCCATTAAGATTTCTTCACTTTCTACTACGCCACGTTTTCCTTCGTCAACGTCGGGAAGGTGCTTAAACCAAATGTATTGACGGAGTTCGTAAGTGAAAATATGATAAATAGTGTTACAGTTAGAACATACGATATCGCTTCCGTCCGGAGCAACGAGTTTAGATCCGCAAATGGGACAGTTTCTACTGTGGATATAGTCCACACCTTCCGCTAAAACGGTAAGGCTTGCAATAAGATCTGCTATCTTTTCGTATGCAATAGAATCGGTAGGATCGAGATAAAGAATTTTATCTCCTTCTTCGCCTTCTACGTTAGTGATAACGTATGCGTTATAGTAGCCTGATTCTAACTTCAAATTGAGTTTACGAATATATTCCGAAATGCTATCTTTACCGCAAATGGTTTCTTTTACGCTTTCGTCAACGAAAGATAAGAGATATTTTGCGCTGTTTTTGTCGGCATTTTCAGTCACGGTAAGTTCTAATTCTGAGTTAGAAAGTTTCTTAACCGTTAACGTAAACAAATCGTTCGTAAACGATACACCGTCAAGCTTTACGTCTGCAAAAGAACTTAAAACAACGTCGCCTTCTACTGCATATCCTAAACTTTCGATTGCTTGGAAAGTGCTTACCACACCGTAGTTAAGATACATTTTATCTTGGGTGGTCACGTTCTTGTTAGATGCTAAATATCTAAGGAAGAATTCGTAGCAGTAGTTATAGTTGTTCGCGTGCAATAAAATGTTGGTGGCTTTTAAGTTTTGATAGTCAAACTTGCCGAGTTTTGTACACGACTTATAAAGTTCGGTGTTTTTGAAAGAAAGAAGTGCGGTTTTAGATTTCATTAAAGCGCCGATTACCATTGCGGTGGGATCACTTGACGATGCTAAAACGGGAATACCTTTTTCTTTGTTGTAGCCAACGTATTTGTTTGCCGAATAACCTTTGTTTACCAAAATCGAAGGATCGATTTTGCTATTAAATGTGGTTATTCCGTCGTATAATGCGCTGAGTTTTTTGCTTACCACGTCAAACATAAGGTCGATAAGGAAGCAAATAAAACGGTTTTCGTATATCGCGAGATTTTCTTCGTTTACGTAGGTATGAATAAACTCGGGAGCAGCTACACCGTTTCTAACACGCCACAAACTTTCGTCTAAATACGTTTCACGTAGTGAGTGATTATCAAACTGAGTTGCAACCGATACGTTTTGAACTATCTTTTGCTTTTCAAGATTGATATAGGGTTCTTTAAAAATCAAGCGGAGATGAGAAATTAGGTTTTGAACTTCGTCCGCAAAAACCGAGTCGTTAGTCACAACCGTGTCTTTGCTGGGCATTGTCGAAAAACCGAATTTCCCCTGCTTCATAAATTCTATTAGTTTTGAAGCGGGCACTCTACCTTTGCAATTAGCAAGTTTGGAAGATACCGACTTCAAAATTGCCAAACTTTCATTTTTCATTGATTACACCAACCTTTTAGTAATCTTTGCAATGAGTTTTTCAGTCTTAACGAAAGTGTTCTTTCCGTATATAGACTTGATGAGTGCTAAAAGTTCTCCGAGTTTATCTTTTAAGTATTCTTCGTATTGACCTTGGAACTTACGCATAATCTTGGTTGCAAACATAAAGTCTAATGCTTCTTCTTTAGTTCCACCAAGTGCTACGTATACGGGTACGAAGTTTTCGATTTGAACCATAATTCTATTACCGAAACGGATATCAAATTCGTTCTTTACAAACTCGCAAAGTTCATTGAACTTGCTTCTATCAACGTCGTTTAAGCACTTGTTAGTGTCTGCAATTGCGCCCTTAAACAAGTCTTGCAATGACTTAGAACTGATAGTTAAAGGATCGCTAACGTACGAACTCTTGATAGGTGCAAACTTTTCTTCAAAGTCAAGCACGATTGCTCTATCGTAAACCTTATCGGTTATGGTATAGGTAGAGTCGTCGGTGTTTGCTGTTCCAATAAACCAAGTGTTGTTAGGAACGGTCACGAAACCATCTTGTAATTTATTGGGCATTACTTGTCTACTTGAAGGTTGATAAATCTTAATCTTCCAATCTTCTTCGGGATATTCCATGATAGATAAGAAGTCCGCAAAGTAATATTCAATTCTCGACAAGTTCATTTCATCTAAAACCATAAGGTTCATTTTGTCAGAATACGATGCCGCATAAAGTTTTTGTAAGAATACCGTAGACTTAAACGTCTTGGTAAATTCACTGTAGAATCCAAGTACGTCAGTCTTATCTCTCCAAGTTGCTTGTATAGGCGTAAAGAGTGAGTCGCTTCCGGTAAAGTCTTTGAACATTCTGGGAAGCATTGACTTACCAGTTCCGCTCAAGCCTTCTAATATAACGAGTCTTGAAGATGCAAGACCTGCAACGAACGCACGAAGTAATGGCAATTCGTAGTAGATACTATGATTATTTATAGCGTAAGATTGGAATCTTAAAATAAATTCGTCTAAAGAGATTTCGTCAGAAATCGTAGATACAGCAAGATCTTTTGCCGCCTTATCGATTGCGGTAAGTGCGGGGAATAAATCTTCGCTTACCACTTCGCTATCACCATATTGCTTGTTTGCCATATCGGATAAAGTCTTGGGTTTATCTTGTTCGTAGCCAAGGTCTTCTTTTGCGCGTTCTTCAGCACGTTCTCTACTTCTATCTACGTCACGTGCAAATTTAACTGCCGAACTTACTATGTATCCAAGAATATAAAGCACCGCTTTTATAATCGTATAAACGAGTAGTAGTAGTAAGGGAATCAATACCAAGAAAATAAGGAATACCAATAAGCAATAAAGCAGATTTACGAATACGTTAGTGGTTTCACTATTAACGCTCTCAAACGCACCAAGCATATATGCAACGAATATGATAACGCCACTGATTAAGAACATTACGAGATAGTACATAGAGATAAAGAATCTTTTAGCGCCGATTTCGTCTCTAAAAGAGCCTTTATTTTTTGCAACCGCTTTTTTAATAATTTTAGGCTCGAAAATGCTTCCGATAATAAATACCAAAGCAGCAACCATAATTGCGCCAAAAATTATCCATGCGCCCATAGTTAAGTTATATCTTTCAATGCCCATTAAAGCCATCAAGTCCGAAATCCAGTTGCTATCTAAGAAAGATAAATATTCTTGACGGACGTAGTTTCCTTGATCCATACAGAACATACATAAAACGGCGAAAGCCATAAAGACGAGCGTTAAAACACCCCTCATTGCTCTCGACCTAGCGATTTTTACCAATCTTGCATAAAAAAGATTGGGCTTTTTTTGTTTTTCCATACTTTTTACCTCTTTTTTATATTATTTATAATATAACACGTCAATTTTAACAGTATTTTTCCTTTATGTCAATACGTATTTCCAAAATCGTGCCGATATTTGCCGTTTTTTAACTATAAAAAGTTAAATTTGTGGGTTTTAACCAAAATTACAAATTGCACTTTGCTTTTAGGCTTGCGATTCCTACCCGATGGGGTCCCTTTTTCAAATAGCAAAA
>CAJMCT010000051.1 GCA_905211955.1 uncultured Eubacteriales bacterium
GATAGAATTTTATACACTTCTACCCACTACCCCGCAAACTATGGTTTTATTCCCCACACTTTGGCTGACGACGGGGACCCTTTAGACGTGCTTATTTTATGCTCTGAAAGTTTAGTCCCAATGTGTTTAGTAGAATGCTATCCTATCGGCGTTATTATAATGAACGACGGTGGCGACGTTGACGAAAAGATTATCGCTATCCCCGATACTGACCCTAACTACAACACCTATAAAGATATTAGCGACCTTCCCATGCACGTTTTTGAAGAAATGCGCCACTTCTTCCAAGTTTATAAACAACTTGAAAACAAAAAACAAACGAGCGTAGACGTCACCGCTAACCGTGAAGAGGCATTAAAAATCATAAAGAAAAGTATGGAAAACTACAAGAAAAACCTTTATGAATTAACTGCAAAATAATTTTTAGATAAAAACAAAACTCGCTTTTATGCTAATGCAAAAAAGCGAGTTTTTTATTTTAAATATTTACTTTAAGTAAAAGGTACAACTAAAAATTTTCTTTCTTTTTAACCTTAGTTCTTTTCCGCTATCCATTTGATAGACGTAGCCGTCCCTATACTTACAGTTATCGCAACTTCCACCAACGTGTTGTTTTATAGGACAATGCCTTAGCGTCATATAACTAAACGGTATATTTTCTTCACCTTCACTTTTTATAAAAGGCAAATTAAATTCGTTTGCCGTTAGGCTATTGTAAACGTTAAGCCCACCGCCAATAACAGTGTTTTTAGATAAATTTAGAGCATAATAATTATTTGCAAAGACACCAACACCTGTACTTAAAACTATATCTTTAAGAATTTCTATATCTTTTGAAAGTGCAAAGTTTGGAGTATCAAGGTAGGCATTTTTACCTGCTTTTTTACAGTTATAGGTAAACGCTTTTACGTCTTTTATATCGTAAATTTCAGGCGAATAAACAACGTTTTTTTCTTTTACGTTAAAATCAACATTTTCTACACAAATAAAGTCGGTAAAGGGTTTAGTCTTTTTACTTATTTTTGCTTTTTCAAAACGCAAATTTCTCTTGTACTTTTCTACCGTTTTATCAAATATAAACTTAAACGTTAAACGTCTAAATTCATTAAGTTTACCCTTTGATATAAAAACTTCATCAAGCGCTTTAATTTCTATTTTGGCATCAAATATTTCCGACTTATTAAAACAGTTTATCAAGTCTTTTTCGATTATTGGGCAGTTCTTTGACGGCTCTAAAATTTCACCGCTAAGTTCATATTCTTTTTCACAAATAAAAACTTTTGCCTTTATTGGCTTTCCTTCTTCTGCAATAATAGAGATTTTAGTTATAGGCTTATCAACATTATCTAAAATCTTACTTTCATCGTCTACGTTAGATATAAGTCTTACGAAAGAATTTTCTTTTACTTTTTGAGTAGTAGTTATACGATAAAGATTATCGCTAACTTTTTTTACGTCATATGCGGTAATAGTTGCAAGTTCTTTGTTTTTATCAAACAGTTTTAACACCGATTTTGGCTCGATAATATTTTCCGAATAAACGTCGAACGAATTAAACTTTTTGCCATAAGATACTTTCACTACCTTGCCAAGCGGTATGCCTATATGGTTTTGATTTTCCGAGATAATATCTCCGTTTCCATTAAAATAACCTTCGGTAAATCCCCTATTAAACGCCTTTTCAAGTTCAACTTGGTTTGATTTTAGCCCTTTTAATGCTTTAGCATATTCACGAGTTGCAGTTGCAACGTAGTAAGGCCGTCTTGCTCTACCTTCAATCTTTAAAACGTCTACACCTGCATCATATAAATCTTTTAGCCTTTTTGACATATTGAAGTCTTTTGCACTTAAAAGATACCCTTTTTTAAGCGTTTTGTCGTTAAATTTTAAAGTATAAGGAAGTCTACAAGGTTGTTTGCATTTACCCCTATTTCCGCTTGCGTTAAACAAGTATGAACTTAAATAACAGTTGCCCGAAAAACAAACGCAAAGCGCACCGTGAACGAAATATTCTATCTCTACGTTAGAGTTTTCCTTTATACGTTTTATTTCGGCAAAGGGCGTTTCCCTTGCAAGAACTACCCTTTTAATGCCATATTTTTCGAGCGCTTTTACGCCTTCTAAATTGTGAATACCCATTTGCGTACTTGCGTGAATTTCAATCTCGGGGTATTTATCGCAAACTTCTTTTATTAACCCTAAATCTTGCATAATAAAGGCGTCAATGCCCAAATTATACGCATTTACAACCACTTGAAGTGCGGAATTTATCTCGTCATCAGTAAACAAAATATTAATAGCAAGCAAAACTTTAACGTTAAATAAGTGCGCGTAATCTACGGCACTTTCCAATGTTTCCATAGTAAAGCCGTCTATATTATTTCTTGCATTAAATTCGTTTATTCCCAAATAAACTTCGTCCGCACCGTTTTGTATTGCTACTTTTAAGCTGTCGAAGTTTCCAACGGGTGATAATAACTTCATGGTTTTTCCTTTGCGTTTTTCTTTGTTTATTTTACCACACAACCACTTAAATTGTAAAGTATAGACTATGTTTTTATAAAAACTAGTTAAATACTCGGTTTTAACCCTTTAATATCAATAATTCCTTCAAAAACTTGTTTTGCGTAAGGTGCGGCAACAGTAGAACCGTAATATTGTCCTTCGGGCTCGTCAACGATAACTAAAGCAAGATATTTTGGCTCGTTTGCGGGAAAATAGCCAATAAAACTTGAAACGTATTTTCCGTGCGCTATAACCCCGTTTTCATACTTTTGCGCAGTCCCCGTTTTGCCCGCAACTCTATACCCTTCTATATAGGCTTGCTTCCCAGAGCCATCGGATACAACTTTTTCTAATAAGCCGTTTAAGATTTCCGATGCTTTTTCGGATATAACTCTATTAACTTTTTTAGGATTGATTTTTTGAACGGTTATTCCATCATCCGAGTAAATTTCACTTACTAAATACGGTGTATAGTAATTTCCGCCGTTAATTGCCGCGGATGTTGCCGAAGCAAGTTGAAGTGCAGTGACGGCTATCGTTTGCCCAAAGGCAATTCTCGCAAGGTCTACGTTTTGCACGGCAGACACAGGCAATACCATGCCTTGCGCTTCACCGTTAAAGTCTACCCCCGTCACCTTTCCATATCCGAATAGTTCTATATATTTATACATAGTTTCTTTTCCAAGCGACATTGCAATATCAACGAAAATTGGGTTGCAACTGTTATTTAACGCGCCTTGAAGATTAAGGTTTGCGTGCTTGCCATTATTGTGGTTATTCCAACATTTAACACCTTGCCCGTCTACGTAGCGATATCTTGAAGAACTAAACGTATGATTTATAGAAAAAGCCTTTTTATTGCCTTGAAGATATTCTTCAATGTTTGCGGCACTCGTTAAAATCTTAAAAGTTGAACCCGGTTCATAACTATCGCTAATAATTCCGTTTCTACTTAAAGCGTTAAGTTTATTAAGGTCATCTCTCGGCACTTCGTTAAGGTTAAAGGACGGCTTAATAGTTAGGGCTTTAATTGCCCCGTTTGAAGGGTCTAAAACAAGCATTTGTGCGGATTTTGCGCTATGTATTTCCATGGCTTCGCTCATGGCGGTTTCGCATAGTTGCTGAATATCGTAATCGATGGTCAATTTTATGTTTAATCCAGCGGTAGACGGGATATAGCTCGCTTTTCCACCACCAATTTCAACGCCTACAATGTCCGTTTCATAAAGGATTTCACCATCTATTCCCGATAGGTATTTATCGTAATAAAGTTCTAATCCCGACTGCCCTTTTCCGTCCGCTGAAGTGATGCCTAAAACTGAAGTTAGAAAGTCGTTATATGGGTAAGTTCTCGTGTTATCTCTTGAATAATAAACACCTTTAAGATTGAGTTTTAAAAGGTCGTCTATCTTAGATTTTTCGACCTGTTTTTTTATCGTTATCTCAGACGATACGGTTTTATTTAATCTATTAAATATATAGTCGTATGAAACCCCTAAAACGTTGGATAAACTTTGGCAAAGTTTATTTACGTCTTCTACCGCTTTCTTTCTAACGAAAACTGTATAGGTATCGTCGTTAGAAACCAAAAGTACCCCGTTTGCGTCTACAATCTCGCCACGGGGTGCAATAACTGGGATTTCTCTCGTCCATTGGTCTATCGCCTTTTCTTGAAGATCGTCTCCCCAAATTACTTGAACGTAAAAAAGTCTACCTAAAACGAATAAAAATAAAAAGGCTATTGCAACGAAAATCGCCAATAACCTCTTTTGTAAAATCGAAAATGAATATTCTTTGATTGTTTTATGCTCCGCGTTTTTTAATATCTTATTCAAAAAACGCTTTTTTAATTACCTAATCATACCTAAACTTTCAGCACGTTCAGCAACAACGGAATCGGTAATATCAGTTTGATATTGATTGTGTACGTCGTTATATTCGCTAACGATACTTTCAAGTTCGGCTTGTTTTACTTGATTTTCAGAAGTTAATCTTGATAAAACACCGGTGTTTACGATAATTAAAGCCATAATTACAGTCACCGCCAAAGCATATAACACTAAAATAAACTTGCCCTTTGCGTTAAGTTTATGTGAATCGCGGGCTTGTTCTCTTTCTTGTCTTAATTCTTGATACATTTGGTCTACGTCACCATCGCCAAATTGCATAGTGGTCGAAGTAGGACGAATATCGTCTTCTGACATAGCAACGGTAGCGGTAGCAACGGCTTCTTGAACTTTAGCCACGGGTTCTTCAACGTAAGTTTCCGAATATCTATCGTAGTTTAAGAGTTTTTGAAGGTTTCTTTGTCTATTTAACTTTTCTTCGTCAAAGTTTACTTCTTCTTTCTTTTCACTACCAACGAATTCTTCGTAAGATGAAGGAACGTATTCTCTTTCTAAAAGAGCAACGTTTGCTTTTCTTTCGCCAAAAGTTTCACTATAACTATCAGCCGAACGTCTTGTCGTGACCATATTGTATCTCCTTTTTGTATTTTATACTCTCTCTGCTATCCTAAGTTTTGCTGACTTTGACCTACTGTTAAATTTAAGTTCTTCGTCAGTTGCAACAATTGGATGCTTAGTTATAATCTCTATTTCTTTTTTCTTTCCGCAAACGCATATAGGTAAACTTTTATCGCATATGCAGTCTGTTTCAAGTTCTTTAAACGCTCTCTTTACCGCTCTATCTTCTAAAGAATGAAAGGTTATTATTGCTATCCTTCCGCCTTTTTTAAGACCGCGTACCATTGAAATTACCGTATCGTAAAGACCGTCTAATTCTCCGTTTACCTCAATTCTTAAGGCTTGGAAAGTTCTTTTTGACGGGTGTCCGTCATGCTGAAACTTTTTAGGTATGCTTTGAACGATTATTTTGTTAAGATCACCCACCGTTTGAATCGGTGCGGTTTTTCTTGCGTTTACTATATTTTTTGCAATGTGGTAAGAAAATCTTTCTTCACCATACTCGCTAAAAATTCTTTTTAATTCGGATTCGGGGTAAGTGTTTACTATCTTTTCGGCAGTTAACGGATTGGTTTTATCCATTCTCATATCGAGCTTGACGTTGTCGCTAAGATAAGAAAAACCCCTTTCTCTATCGTCTAATTGAAAACTTGAAACTCCAAGGTCTAATATTATTCCATCAAACCCCGAAACGTTTAAGTCTTTTCTAACGTTTTCAAAGTTTTTGAAGTTATCTTTTACTAAGGTAAATCTACCTTCAAATTCTTTTAATCTATCTTTTGCTCTCAAAAGTGCGTAATCATCTAAATCGGTTGCAACGAGTCTTCCCGTGGGCGAACATTTACTAAGTATCTCATAAGAGTGTCCACCACCGCCAAGCGTTCCGTCGAAATAAATTCCACCGTCCTTAACATTAAGACCGTCTACACTTTCTTTTAAGAGAACTGATACGTGTTTAAGTTCAGCCATTTTGTTTCATTGAATCGAGCGCATCAGCAAGCGTATCAAAGTTTACGTCGTTAAAGTATTGGTTAAATACTTCGTCACTCCAAATTTCAATGCAGTTAGGACCTTTGAATACAGTGACGTTCTTTTCAATCTTAGCATACTTTCTTAAGTTTTCAGGAATAAGTATTCTTCCCTGTTTATCTTCTTCAGCATCCCAAGAATAATAAAGAATATATCTTGCAGCCTGCAATTGCTTGTCCCTAAAGGGATTTACGTTCTTTAAGGTGTCTTTTAACTCTTTCATTTGCGCTTCCGTATACACGTTAAGACACCCGCCAGCACCTATACTTATCGTATAGTTGTCGCCGAGTTCTTCTCTAAGTTTAGCAGGTATTCTCATTCTGTTTTTAGCATCTAATTGATGCGAATAACTTTTACCAGCCATAATTAAAGCGCACTTCTCCCTTTTGTGATTGCACAGTTATTATATCACGCATTTTGCCCACCGTCAACCACTTTTTTTGAAAAAATGAAAATTTTTTTAATTTTTTTGTTAATTTTTATAGCATTTTGCCCACTGAGTTCCAAAATTTTTCGTTTATTTTATAGTTTTCGCCGACAAATAAAACTTGATTTTTCAAGGTTTTTACTGACGATTTTAGAAAGAGATTGCTTTTTAAGGCATTATTTATGGTGTTATCTACGCCATCGGTGATTAAAAGTGGTTTTAGGTGGTTGAAAATTTGATTTTTAACGAAATTATAGTGTGTACACCCTAAAATTACTGCATCAAATTTTTGTTTTATGGGCGGAATAAAACGTGAAATATCTAAATCTTTTAGGTGAAAAAGATTATCTTCTATCCCCTTAGCAAGATCTTTTATTGGAAAAATTTTAAGGGTTGCAGTTTCCTTATAAAACGAGCAAGTTATTGGCGTTGCCAAAAGCAAGGTTTTATAGCCTTTTAAAATACAACTCTCTACCGGTGGAAAAATAAAAAAGGTTGGAACGGGCGACAATAATTTTATATCTTGAAAAAGTTTTAAAGATAACGTGTTGCAGGCGATAAATACGGCTTTAAGGCTAAATTTTGAAAGCAATGATAGGTTTTTTATAGTTATAGATAAAAGTTCACTTTTACTTTTAGAGCCGTATGGCGCGTTTGAATTATCGCCCAAGTATATAAAGTTTTCGGTTGGGAAAGTTTTTGTAAGTTTACTTAAAACTGAAAGTCCGCCAACGCCACTATCTAAAACTGCAACAAATTCTTTTTTCATACCAAATTATATGAAAGGTAGAAAAAA
>CAJMCT010000052.1 GCA_905211955.1 uncultured Eubacteriales bacterium
AAAAATAAAGTTTATAAAAAAAGGTTTGGAATTTTCCAAACCTTTTATCGTTTATTTAAGAATTACTTCTTCATTTGAGCAGCAACTTCTTCAGCAAAGTTGTCGCTTCTCTTTTCTAAACCTTCACCCATTTCGAAACGAGCGAAACGCTTAATAGTTAAGGTCTTGCCCATTTTGTCGCCGTAAGATTTAACGAGTTTTTCGATGGTTAAAGAAGGATCTTTAACGAATGCTTGGTTTACCAAGCAGAATTCGTCGTAGTACTTTTTAACTCTACCTTCAACCATTCTGTCGATAATAGCAGCGGGCTTTCCTTCGTTGAGTGCTTGAGCACGTAAAATTTCTTTTTCGTGATCTAATACTTCAGCGGGAACTTCGCTTGCGGTTAAATACAAGGGCTTAGAAGCAGCAATTTGAAGCGCTACGTCGTGAGCGAGTTCTTTAGCAGAATCACAAGTGCAACCTTCGATTTCAACTAAAACGCCAACCTTACCACCCATGTGGATATAACTTTCGATAACACCGTTAGCGGTTTCGTATTTAACGAAACGTCTGATAGCGATTTTTTCACCAATTTTAGCGGTTGCAGCGATGGTTTCTTCTGACTTTAACGAAATTAATTCTTCGTTAGACTTAACGTCGTTTGCGAGAACGAAATCAACTACGCCGTAAACGAAATCTTTGTATTGGTCGCCCTTAGCAACGAAGTCGGTTTCACAGTTTACTTCAACGAGTGCGCCTACGTTTCCGTTTACCTTTGCAGCAACGATACCTTCAGCGGCAATTCTTGAAGCCTTTTTAGCAGCGGTAGCAATACCCTTTTCTCTTAAAAAGTCTACTGCCTTTTCCATATCTCCGTCAGTTTCGGTTAAAGCCTTTTTGCAGTCTGCAATGCCGGCACCCGTCTTTTTACGGAGTTCCATTACGTCTTGACTTGTAAACATAATCATAATCTCCTTATATCAAAATTATTCAGCGTCGGTAGCGGGTGCTTCAGCGGTTTCAACCACTTCTTCTGCTACTTGTTCGCCTTGGTTTGCTTCGATAACTGCATCAGCAATAACTGAAGCGATAAGTTTTACTGCACGGATAGCATCGTCGTTTCCGGGAATAACGTGGTCGATTAAATCGGGATCACAGTTGGTATCGGTAATTGCAACGATCGGAATGTTGAGTTTTCTTGCTTCGGTGACAGCGATATCTTCTTCAGCGGGGTCTACGATAAACATTACGCCGGGAAGACTTCTCATTTCTTTAATACCGCCAAGGTTGGTTTCTAACTTATCTCTTTCGATTTTAAGTTTTGCAACTTCCTTTTTGGGAAGAAGGTCGAATTCGCCCATCTTTTCCATGTTGTTAAGTTTGTTAAGTCTATCAATTCTAGAACGGATAGTCTTAAAGTTAGTTAAAGTACCGCCAAGCCATCTGCTGTTGATGTAGTATTGTCCACAACGGATTGCTTCTTCTTTGATAGCGTCTTGCGCTTGCTTTTTAGTACCAACGAAAAGCACGCTCTTGCCTTGCTTAGCCATTTCTACAACGAAAGGATAAACGTCTTTTTCAATGATTTCAACCGTTTGTTCAAGGTTGATAATGTGAATACCGTTTCTTTCGCCGAAGATGTACTTCTTCATTTTCGGATTCCAACGTCTAGTTTGGTGTCCGAAGTGAACTCCCGTTTCAAGGAGTTGTTTCATAGTGATAACTGCCATAATAAATTCCTCCGTTTCTCCTCCCCAACATACCTTTTACGGGGCAACATTTTCGATTGATAGTTTAGATTTTCGAAAACACGAATGCCCTTATATATTGGGTGTGAATTTTTTTGCTTTTGTATTTTAGCATAAATTAATGTGAAGCGCAACCATTTTTTACCGCTTTTTATATAAAATATAAAAAAGACCTACCTAAAAAGGTAAGTCTTTTGGTTTTTGATTAGTCTTCCTCGTCTTCGTCTAAAACCTTGCAGAATTCTTCAAAAACTTCGTCTAAAAGTTTTTCGTCTTCTATGGGAAGAAGGTCGGCGGTTTCTTCGTCGTCACCTGCAAGTTCAAAAATAATTAAGTCGTCTTCTGATAATCCTTCGATTTCTTCAGCAGGTTCAAATGCCGAATAGTTCTTGCCCTTATATTCGATAGTTCCTACAAAAAAGAATTTTAACTTTTTACCATCGTCCGTGGTAAGTTCTACGATATCTTCTTCCATGCAGTCACATTCGTGTTCTTCGCAACCGCAATCACAGTCTTCGTGTCCGCAGTCGCAAACCTTTTTTTCCTTATCTTCCATTTTTAAGTCTCCTTTTTTATATCACTTTTTATTTTTATTATAATCGAGCAAAAATCCTTCTAATATAGATGCCGCAGCAACGCTATCGACGAATTTTTTGCGCTCACTTCTACTTTTGCCTTGGGCGATAAGCACTTCTTCGGCTTCTACCGTAGTGCAACGTTCGTCCACTTCGTAAACCGCTAGCCCAGTGGTTTCTTTAAGTTTTTCAATAAAAAACTTTGCCTTTTGAGTTTGAATAGACGGGCTTCCGTCAAACATAACGGGCACACCGCAAACGATTGCCGTTGCGCTTTTTTGCTTTACGTATTCGCCAATCTTTATAAGGTCTAACCTTAAATTCTTACGGTAATACGTTTCTACCGGCAATGCGTAAGTATTAAACGGGTCGGAAACGGCAACGCCTATCCTTTTATCCCCAATGTCTAAGCATAAAAATCTTTCCACTTCCTTATTTTACCATATTTTATTTCCCCTTGCAACATATTTTATAACAAAAAAACGTGCGCTTTTTTATTAAAAGCACACGCTCTTTTCTTAATTAGTCTTGGTCGTTATTTTTGGCTTTCTTGGTCATTTCGTTCATTTTTTCGGTCACTTTTTGTTGGCCTTCTTTAACAAGCATTTTCGCCTTGTTAGAATTAGTCACAACCAAAGCACCACCGACCATACCTAAAATAACGCCGATTAAAAACTTATCGTCCATAATACTTCCCCCTAAGGTGTATTATGCGCATATTTTGTCGAATTATACTATTACGCTTTTTGTTTGGAGCGGTAGTCTTCTATTGCTTTCTTTATGCCTTCTTCGGCTAAAACCGAACAGTGAAGTTTTTGCGCAGGAAGTCCGCCAAGCGCTTCGACAACCCTTTTATTAGTAAGTTTGAGCGCTTCTTCAACCGTCATACCCTTTACCATTTCAGTAGCGGTAGAACTAGTTGCGATAGCTGCCGCACAACCAAAGGTTTTAAACTTTGCGTCTACGATAATATCGTTTTCTATTTTTAAACTTATTTGCATTATATCACCGCAAGATGCGTTGCCGACCGTTCCTACTCCGTCCGCATTTTCTATTTCACCGACGTTCTTGGGGTTTTGGAATACTTCCATTACTTTTTCGCTATACATTTTTAATATCTCCTTTTAGGTTAAAGAGCGGTGACATATCGCGTAATTTTTGAACTGCGTTTTTAACCACGTCTACCGCGTAATCTATTTCTTCTATGGTGTTGTGTTTTCCGAACGAAAATCTTATCGAGCCGTGCGCTAGCGCTTCGGGAATACCGAGCGCAAGTAATACGTGTGAAGGCTCTAATGAACCCGACGAACAAGCCGAGCCGGAAGAAACGGCAATGCCTGCTAAGTCTAAACTAAACAGTATAGACTCGCCTTCGATAAAGTCGAACGAGAAGTCCGCGTTTGCAGGCAAGCGGTTTTCTTTTTTAGGACCGTTAAGTTTAACGAACGGCACTTCGCTTATGATTCTATCGATAAACCTATCGCGGAGCGAACTTACGTATTCAAAGTTTTTATCTATCTCTGACACGGCAATCTTAAACGCTTCCGCAAAGCCTACTATCCCCGGAACGTTGGTCGTTCCGCCACGTTTAGTACGTTCTTGGTGTCCACCCGTAATAATGCTTTGGGTTTTAAGTCCATTTCTAATATAGAGCGCGCCTACGCCTTTCGGCCCGTAAATTTTGTGTGAACTCATACTCATCATATCAACGCCAAGTTCTTTAACGTTGATTTTCAAAACACCAGAAGCCTGCACCGCATCGGTGAACGCAACCGCGCCTACACTATGCGCAATCTCGGCAATCTCTTTTATTGGCTCTATAGTTCCCACTTCGTTATTCGCCATCATACAGCCAACGAAAATGGTTTTATCGTTTACCAACGTCTTTAAGTGTTCTAAGTCCACGAAACCTTCGCTATCCACTTTCATAAAGTCGACCTTAAAGCCTTCTTTTTCCAAAGCCTTAGCCGTAGTAATCATTGCCGCGTGCTCAATAGGGCTTATTATAATATGGTTGCCCTTATCCTTATACGCGTGCGCTATACCGCGAATAGCCCAGTTGTCACTTTCCGTTCCGCCAGAAGTAAAGTATACTTCGCTAGGTTTTGCGCCTATTATTTTTGCAATAGTGTCCCTTGCTTCGTCTACCGCTTTAACCGAATTTCTACCAAACACGTGTTGGCTATTGGGGTTCCCAAAGTTTTCGGTAAAATACGGAATCATTTTTTGTAAAACTCTTTCGTCCACGGGCGTTGTTGCCGCATGGTCAAAGTATATTGGTGTTTTAATCATAATCTTTACTGCAACTCTCCGTCTATCATTTGTTTTAACGTCATACTATCAAGCAGTTCATTTATGCCGTTATAAAGTTTTTTCCAAACCCCACTTGATGGGCAACATTTACACTTGCCGTCAGGGTTTACGCATTCTATTATCACCATATCGTCTTCTAACGCGCGCACTATTTCGCCAATAGTGATTTCTTCCGGCGGACGGGATAACGAATATCCCCCGCTCGCCCCACGCGTTGCCGACACCACGTTTCTTCCTGCAAGCGTGCGCATTATCTTTTCTAAGTATTTTCCCGAAACGGAAATATAACTTTCTAACGTGCTTGCCGAAACGCTTTTATCAGGATAGTTTTTACCCAATATATGACAGGCTTTAAGCCCATATCTCGTTTTAGACGATAACTTCATTTTTTGTTTTCCTTGTAATTGCAACCAAATTAGTTGCAATTAATATTATAAGCATACTATGTGTTATTGTCAATAAAATTAAACGCCTTGCGGAAACATTTTTCCGCAAGGCGTAGATTTTTTTAAGTGTTAGTCTTGAATATCTTTAACTTCAAGTAAAACTTCTTTAATTTGAGCGAGCGCTCTATCCATTTGTTCTTCTTTATGGGTTGCCATATAACTCGTTCTAATAATGCTCTTTCCAACGGGAACGGCGGGTGAAATAGTCGGGTTTACGTAAACGCCACGGTCAAAGAGTTTTTGACAAGCGGTAAACGTCCTTACGTTTCCATAGGTAAAGATTGGGATAATAGGAGTTTCAGCGCCCGAATCTAAGATGTCGATATTTTCTCTCTTTAAGCCGTTTCTCATATAAGTACTAATCTCTCTTAAACGGCTAACACGTTCGGGTTCTCTCTTTAAGATTTCAAGTGCTTTTCTTGCACAAGCAACTGCCGCAGGGGTTATACTTGCACAGAAAATAAACGGACGGGAAGTGTGGCGAACGTATTCACAAACTTCGTGCTTTGCAGCCATATATCCACCGATACTTGCAAGTGACTTAGAGAAAGTTCCCATATAAATATCGACTTCGTCTTCCAAGCCAAAGTATTCGGCAGTACCACGACCGTGCGCACCGAGTACGCCTAAGCCGTGCGCATCGTCTACCATAACTCTTGCGCCGTATTTTTTAGCAAGCCTTACGATTTCGGGAAGATTACAAATATCACCGCCCATTGAGAACACACCGTCAGTCACGATTAAAATACCTGCCGTTTCGGGAACGGTTTTTAATTGACGTTCTAAGTCTTCCATATCAGAGTGATTGTATCTAAGCATCTTTGCGTAGGAAAGACGACAACCGTCGTAAATACTTGCGTGGTTTTCTTTATCGCATAAAATATAATCGTTTCTACCTGCGATTGCACTTATAATACCTAGGTTGCTTTGGAAACCCGTTGAGAAAGTGACTGCGTCTTCTTTTTTAAGAAAACTTGCGAGTTCTTTTTCTAAGGCAATGTGCGCGTCTAACGTGCCGTTTAGAAAACGGCTACCCGAACAGCCGGAGCCGTATTTTTCAATGGCTTTGATTCCTGCTTCTATAACTTCGGGGTGAGAAGTAAGACCTAAATAGTTGTTAGAGCCTATCATAATGATATTTTTGCCTTCCATAACAACTTCGGGGCCTTGCTTGGTTTCTAATTGGTGAAAGTAGGGATAAATCCCCATACTTTTTGCTTGATTTAATACTTCTAAACTGCCACACTTCGCAAATAAATCCATAGTTGTAATTCCTTTTTCTTAAAGAATTTTATGGACTTATTATACTACATATACCTTTTAATTGCAATAATTTTAGTATTATTTTTAATTGATGAGTTCTTCTTCAGTTTTTGCCGAAAAATATGCTACCGCTTTCCCGCCACCGCCGTATAAAACGTTTTGAAGTTTTAGATTTTCCACCTTTAAAAACGCTACTCTTTCTCTTAATTCTTCGTTTTCTTTTTTAAGTTTTTTAGCCACCCTTTCAAACAACGCGTTTATCTCGCTTTTAAGTTTATTAAAGGTTGCCTCGGGCACGATATCCTTAACTTTTTTAGTGGCAAAAAACGCGTCTTTACCATTAATTTCCGTTAGTATTTCTCTAATGATTTCAGGTTTTAATTTAACGAAGTTTCTAAATTTGTTTTGGTATCTTAGGGCAAGTTTATCGTCCCCTTTTGCAATAGAGATTATTGCGCTTCTTACACTTTTCCCCTTTTCTTTTTCAATCAAAACTTTCTTTATTAGTTCTCTTTCTTCACTATCTGAAAAAGGCTTAATCTTTGCAACTTTAACGACGTTTCCGCCTAAATATTCTTTGCAAAAATCTTGGTCTTCTCTACCCTTTTTTGCTAAGGCGTAATACATGTTTCTTACAGTTCCAACCGATTTGCAAGAAAGGATGGCAAACCTTTCAAAAATTCTTTTTTTATCTAAATCTTCAACATAATCAATTATTTGATTTATTTCCT
>CAJMCT010000053.1 GCA_905211955.1 uncultured Eubacteriales bacterium
TTTTATTAGATATTATAGATAAAAAATCATAACGGAGAAAAAAACATGAAAAACACAATAATTAGAGAATTAATGAAACGATTAGCAAATGCTCCAAAAATCGTTGCAAAACAATATCTAGCACATTTGACAACTTCAAAGAATTCTTAAACGTTCATATAGACGTAGTTTTAGAAGAAAAAACCATTAACAAAACGAAAATTAATTTAAGGAGAGAAATATGAAAAATTTATATCAAAACGTTAAGTCTAACGAAATTAAAATCTATATAAAAGCAAATGGAGGTAAAAAATGGGACTTTTAGCATTATTGGGGGCGATTGCAGCTTTAGGGTATAGCAGTATTGATGAATATTGCAACGACAAAGGTTTGAACATCTGTGACGTCGTTGATGAAGACGATTGTTACTATGACGATGAAGATTAAATTTTAATTTATAAGGATTTATAAACGGAGGAAAGATTATGACAAGAAATGGTAAAGGTTTGTTTGGTAGTTTTTTAGGTGTAGTTCACTTTTTAGCTTGCCAAGTGCCTGGTGACATTGTTAAAACAATCACTAAAAAATAATCAGTAAGTGATTAAAAAGCTCCCGCCTATGGGAGGGTAAATTTATAGTAGGCTTTAGTTTATTGATTGCCATGATTTGGCACGTTAGCTGGCGTTAAGGCAAATTTATTTACATAGGAGTTACTATGACAAAGAAAAACGACAAGTACACTATTAGAATTGACTTTAAGCAAGACGCATTTAAGAATGATTTCCCAGCATATCAAAGCATGTTGGAAGTGAAAGAACCTTTAACTTATGATAGAGACACGGGGAAAGGCAAGAAGAACGGATTGTTTGATACTAAAACCTTTGAGAATTACAACTTTGGCAAAGTCACAGTTCCAGAAGAGCTTTTTGGCAAGATGTCAATATTCACTGAAGAAGGTGAAGAGCGTGTGATAGAAGTTATTACTGTCCCTGCGCCAAGATATCGCTTTGATAGGGAAACTGACGTTGTTAGCGAAGCGTATAGAAAGCTTATTTTGAGAAGGAATAGGCTTAGAAAATTGATTGACGCTAAAGCGCCAGAACTTGTAATGGAAAGCGAGATAGATTTGTTTTTAGATGCTGTTGTGGAAGTGCTTAATACAACTACAGATACTTTCTTGTTGCTAGCTGATGAAAGCATGAGAAAAGAATTTTACAATAAACTTAACGATTTGGGCTTTTTAGCCTAAATCGAAAAACATAGGAGATAAAAATGAAAAAAGCATTAAAAGTTGCAGGTAAAATTGGCAAATATGCAGTATTATTCGGCACCGGCTATGTGGTGTTAAAAAACGTGGCGTACTTGTTTTGTTCGCCTAATTATAAAGGGGATCATCCCTTTGGTTTATAAAATCTTGTGAGGTACAAATGAGCGTAGTAGTAGCAATAAAAGAAAACGATACGATATATTTTGGTGCAGACACCTTAATGACAAGGGGAAGTACAAAAATTTCTGAAGTTAATAATGAAGAAAAGTATAAGATAACTAAATTGACAAATGGCGTTATAATAGCACATACCGGCGGAGTTGCGACAACGCAAAAGCTTGTCTTCCATGAAGAATGGTTTGACAAAGTTAGTGAAAAAGGGCTAGATAAAGAATTTATCTTAAACGAAATAGTTCCTAAATTAAGGAAAGAGCTTGAAGAGTATAAACTTTTAGAAGAAGACGGAAGTATGGATGCAAGCTTTTTTATTGCGTATAAAGATAAACTTTACGACCTAAAACCAGGTTTTACGTCGGTTAGAATAACTGAACATGCGTCTATAGGGGCAGGAAAAGATTTTGCATTATCTAGTTTAAGTAAAGAAAACCTTCCTTTAGAAGATAGAATGCTATCGTCGTTAAGGATGTCTGCAAAGATGTGTTCATCGGTGGGTGCGCCATTTATTTTTATTGATACAAAAAATCTAGAATTTACTATTAAAGATTAAGGAGAGAAAATGTTTGTAGTTAAAGAAAAAGATAGGGTTTATTTTGCAGATCCTGCACTATGTGTGTGGGCAATTGATTCGCGCATTACAAGGAAAGATTGTTTTGATAAAGAAAATCTATACGTTTATAAAGTAAAAGGCGTAAAAAATTGCGTTATGATGGGCTCTCCACAACTTTCCGAAGTGGATGCTTGCAGGTATGATAGGGGAGTTAATAAAAAAATTAAAGAAAGTGATTTTACGTGCAAAGATATTACTAAAAACGTTATCCCAGCAATGAACGAAGCAATAGTTTCAAAATGCGCAGGAAGAAAAGATTATAAGTGGAAAAATTACTTTGCTCTTGCAAAAGATAATAGGGCAT
This sequence comes from uncultured Eubacteriales bacterium, assembly GCA_905211955.1. GTDB lineage: Bacteria > Bacillota > Clostridia > Christensenellales > Borkfalkiaceae > UBA1259. The sequence goes on from CAJMCT010000053.1 coordinate 2,338, forward strand.
TTTCAATCGTTGACAATATTGCCTACGAAATAGACGATTATGAAGTAATGGTTGGCGCTATGAGAGAACTAGCAAGTGCTAGTTTTACTGAAACGGTCGGTCAACCTGTAATAGAAAGAATAATTGAAGCAGCAAAAACTATTAAAAAAGTTCAGTTTGGCGAAGTGTTCCCCATTGCAATAACCGACACTAAAAACCATAAAATTAGACTTTACAACGAACAAGGAGAAATGATTTGTCAGTATTAGTTGAATTAAATATTGAGTATAATAGAAATTTTTCAAAAGGCGTTATCGCCTTGGCTAGAGAAAACTACGTTTTAGCAAGAAGTTATTTAGAACGTGCAGCAAAAGCGCTTAATGAAATAGCCGTAAGGCGTACGGGTGAAAACAAAGACTACACCCAAGATTGGCTATTTGATATCGTTAAGGAAATAGGCGAACTTGATAGAAAGATAAATAACGACCGTTCAAAAGAAAAATTGACTAAAATGCTTCAAGAAAAAGGCCTATTAAAAACGGACGAAACGGTAGAGCCAAGTAATTTCGAGTCTAAATATCAAGCAAGTGAAATTCCTAAAACCACGTTTGAAGATATTGCAGGTCTTGACGACGTTAAAGAAGCCGTAACTTTTAAGGCAATATATCCTAAATTATATCCTGAACTTTATGGTAAATTAAGAAAACGCTCGGGCGGCGGAATACTTCTCTATGGTTTGCCAGGTACGGGCAAAACATTGATTGCAGAAGCAATTGCGCATGAAACGGGTGCAACTTTCTTCCCTATAAAATGTTCGGATTTAGGTAGCAAATGGTTTGGCGAAACGGAAAAGAACATACGAGACGTTTTTAATGCTGCAAGAGAAGCGGGGAACGCCGTAATATTCTTTGATGAGATAGAAGCATACGCATCAAATCGTAGAGAGCATAGCGCAATGGAACGTTCAGTGCCAGAGTTTTTATCTCAAATGCAAGGCGTTGGAGACGGTTCAAATGATAAGCGAATACTTGTAATCGCTGCAACGAATAAGCCGTGGAGAATAGACGGCGCATTTTTAAGACCGGGTAGGTTTGATGATAAGATCTACGTTCCGTTACCTAACGAACTCGCTAGACGTAGGATAATGGATATAAAACTTAACGGTGTGCCTATGGAAGAAGGTATAAACTTTGACTATTTCGTTGAGCGTACCGAAGGATATAACGGCGCGGATATAGATTATTTGTGCGAAAAGGCTAAAGAGTTTGCGCTTCGTAGAATAATAGACCAAAAAGATACTAACGAACTTTTAACAAGAGAGGACTTCAATAACGCAATAGCAAGCATTAAAAGTTCGGTTCTTGTGATGGATAAGCAAGAAATGGAAACGTGGGTTAAAGAAAATAATTTATAAGGAGAGATATATGATAGGTTGGATATTAGCAGGATTAGTAGGAGTAGCGTTGCTTTCAGGAAATGAAAATGGCGATAGCGTGAATGGTTTAATAAAAGCATCTCATGGTAATTGTAATTTGTGTGGTGGTAGAAATTCTACCGCCACAGTAATAAAGGAATACAAAAGCCCTGGGGGTTGTTACACTTATGCTGTTGTAAAGTTCCGTTGTAACAAGTGTGGTAGAACGTGGACTAAAACCTACCAAGTTACATAAAGAACGTTATAAAATTTTTTTCAAAGTTATATTATTATGACAAAAAATGTCATATTAGCGTGTTAAAATCATAACGATTTTAACACGCTAAGGAGATTGAGATGGAAACAAAACGAATATTAGACAAGTTAAATAACGAGCAGCAATTGGCAGTTAAAGAAACGGAAGGGTATATTCGGGTTGTTGCAGGCGCAGGGAGCGGAAAAACAAGGGTGCTCACTCACCGATACGTGTATATAGCAAAGGCTTTGGGTGTGCCAACCGAACATATACTTTCGGTGACCTTTACTAACAAGGCGGCGAACGTTATGAAAAAGCGAATTCGGGAATTTATGCCCGATGAAGACGGCGGTTATATCGGCACGTTCCATAGTATTTGCAGAAAGATTTTATCTTTTGATATACATAGATTAAACTACCCGAAAAACTTTAAGATTTTAGATATTGAAGACCAAAAAGAATTACTTCGTGAGATATACGAAAAGAACGGATTAAAGTTAAAAAACAATACTTTTTCAAACGTGCTTACACGAATTGAAGTGTATAAATTTGACCTTAAATATATACCCGAACTTATATCTACCGAGAGTGTTAAAACCTTTTCAAACCTTAACGTTGAGAATAAAACTTCAACAGATTTTATCATAAACGAATACTTAAAAGCACAAAGAAAGAATTTCTATTTAGACTTTGCCGACCTTATCAATTTTACCTTGTATTTATTAAAGACGGACAAGGAATTTAACGACAAGTGGAGCAATTATTTTGAGTATATACAAGTAGATGAATTTCAAGACGTTTCCCCCGAGCAGTATGAGTTGGTGTCGCTTCTTTCAAAGAATAACGGCAACTTGTTTATAGTGGGCGATCCAGACCAAACTATATACTCGTTTCGTGGTGCAGACGTCAACTTTTTCCTTGACTTTGACAAGAAGTTTAAGGACGTTAAAACTATCATACTTAATACTAATTATCGATCTACACCACAAATACTAAATGCAAGCAATTCGCTTATAACTAAAAACACAAAGCGAATTGAAAAGCAGTTAAAACCTATTAAAAAAGACGGCTTATCGGTGGAATACCACCACGCCAAAACACGAAAAGACGAGTGCAACTATATTGCAAAACAAATTGTTGATATAGTCAAAAAAGGTGGCTCTTTGAGTGACTGTGCCGTGCTTTATAGAAACAACAATAATTCTCGTGCAATAGAAGAAGCGTTGATTAGAAACAAACTTTCATACGTTATATTTAGCGGTTTTGCCTTTTATAAGCGAAAGGAAATAAAAGACATTATTGCTTATCTTGAAATGGCAGAAACAACCGACGACGTTTCATTTTTAAGAACAGTTAACATGCCTGCTCGCGGCATAGGCAAAACAAGGCTTGCATATCTTCGTGAAGAAGCCGAAGCATACGGAACCTCGCTTTATACGGCGTTATATAACAATCGATTTAACAGTATGTTTGTGGGTACGGGAGCAAGTGAATACGTTGAACTTATTGAGAATATAAAAGTCCTTAAAGAAAAGTATTTCATAAACGACTTGCTTGACTATATTCTAAAAGAAACGGGTTATGAAAAAATGCTTATGGAAGACGGCGACCAAGAAAGGTTTGATAACATAGCCGAACTTAAAGACTCTATCCGTGAATACGAAACGGAAGCCAAAGAAAAGGTTGCGCTTTCTGATTACATAAATAACGTTGCGTTAATTACAAGTAGTGATAGAAGCGATAAAACCGATAGCGTTAAAATGATGACCGTTCATACTGCAAAAGGTTTAGAATTTAAGAACGTGTTCGTGTGCCAACTAAACGAAGGAATATTCCCTTCTTCTCAAACAAACACTCTTGAAGAAATGGAAGAAGAACGAAGGCTTATGTACGTTGCAATGACTCGTGCAGAAGAAAGGCTTGTACTTACCGATTGCGAAATGAATTCAAGCGGTCAAATGCAACTTGCTCCGTCAAGATTTATCTTTGATATAGACGAAAAAACGTTTAAGAAAACGGGGTTAATTTCTTCCGACTATACCGAATGGGCAAAGTCTTACGTGAACAAACTCAACCCAAAATTCCCGATACAAACGGAAATGGCAAAATTCAATGTTGGCGATACTGTTATACACGAGATTTTGGGGCGAGGAACTATTGAAAGAATTATAGACGGTGCTTATAGAGTTCGCTTTGACGAAAACAAGGTGCGGACTATCTCTTTTAAGGTGGAACTTAAAAAAGTAAGCGAAAAGAGAACGGAAGTCCCAAACAATCTCAATGCTTATGCGAGATATGTTTACGACAGGGAGTTTAATTCTACTGAAAAGCAGAGAGAGCGTGCAGATTTTATACTTAACTCTAACGCCCCCATTGAGCGAAAACTTGAAGATTTATCATATAACCCCTTTTCAAAGCGTGATATAGTCAAGTACATAATAGAAAACGGTATGCTTTTAGAAAACGTGTTCTACCCCGATAGAATGCTTGACGAACAAGGCAATGATTTTAGAGATTTTATTGAGTCAGATAACAACTTCTATTTTGGCGGAATAGAAACGCTTTTAGAAAATATTGACGTTAATACTATTAAGAATACCGAAACAAAAAAGTTGATTGAAAAGTGCACTCGTGCCGTTGAAATGTGGAGCGTTCTTAACGACTTATACTGTGCTCTACCCATTGATGAAGATTGCGATATGGACGACTTTGAAAACTTTTACGACTTAGCAATAAACCATATCATTGCTTGTGGAGAATATTATTTCAAAAAGTCTAACTCTTCAAAAAATTACTATATAGAAGAACAAAACAAGTATTTAATAGAAACGCTTTGCGAAGCGTTAAACCCTTATCAAGCAATGAACTTTAAGGAATACTGTAAAAAAACAAAATGAAACTTAATTTAGTGTAAAATGATAAAATCATTGCTATATAAAGAAAAAAATTGTATAATAAAGATAATTAATTA
>CAJMCT010000054.1 GCA_905211955.1 uncultured Eubacteriales bacterium
TGACGGCAAAAAATTCACAAAAGACTTATTTGATTATCACGCTAATTAGCGTTATATTATCAGTTGCTTTTATGGTGGTAAACTATCTTGTTTTTCCGCTATTTTTAGTGCACCCCGTACTTAATGCAATCGCGCTATTAAGTTTAATTTTATCCATCACGTCATTTGTAGTGGCAATAAAAAATAAAGCGCCCGTATACTTTATGCTTGGGGGCTTTTTGCTTAGTTTAGTCACTCTATATCTTCTTTTAGCGCTCATTATTGAACTTTGGTGGATAGCCTTGGTATGTACCGTTGCGGTACTTGTTGTCACAATGCTTTTAAGTTATATCGTTGCAGGCAACAAAACCGAAGATATTGCACTTAACAAATCACCTGAATATAAAAATTACGAACAAAGGAAGGCTGAAAAAGAGGCGCTCGAAAAAGGAAAAGAGCCCGAAGAACTTCCTGAAATTAAGTCTTTTAAAGACTAAAGGAGAAAAAATGTCTAATAGAAATCTCACGCTTCTGACCGATCTTTATCAACTTACAATGATGAACGGCTATTTCGAAAAGGGCAGAAAAGAAGAAACGGCTGTTTTCGATTTGTTTTTCCGTCAAAACGGAACGATAACATATTCGCTCGCATGCGGATTAGAACAAGCCGTAGATTATATCTTAAACTTAAAATTTGACGAAAGCGATATTGCTTATCTTAAAAGCCTAAACGTTTTTTCGGACAAGTTTTTAGAATACTTAAAAGACTTTAAGTTTACGGGCGACCTATACGCAGTAAAAGAAGGTACAGTGGTTTTCCCCGGTGAGCCGATTTTAACGGTAAAAGCACCGATTATGCAAGCGCAACTAATCGAAACTGCACTTCTTAATATGATAAACTTTCAAACCCTAATCGCATCTAAATCGGCAAAGATTAACTATGCGGCAAAGGGCGACTCTATTTTAGAATTCGGCCTTCGTCGTGCGCAAGCCCCAGATGCAGGTATTTACGGTGCAAGAGCAGCGGTTATTGGCGGTTGCTCGTCAACATCTAACGTGCTTGCGGGAAAACTATTTGATATTCCCGTTTCAGGAACGCACGCGCACAGTTGGGTTATGAACTTTAAAGACGAATATACCGCGTTTATGGAATATGCAAAAGTTTATCCCGACAACACTCTTTTGCTTGTCGATACTTACGATACGTTGAAAAGCGGTGTTCCAAACGCGATAAAAGTATTCGATTATTTAAGAGCCAACGGACACGAACCTAAGGGAATAAGACTTGACTCTGGCGACCTTGCATATTTAAGTAAAAAGGCAAGGGAAATGTTAGATAAGGCAGGCTATCCCAACGCAAAAATTTGTGCATCTGGCGATTTAGACGAACAACTTATTAACTCTCTTAAAAACCAAGGTGCAAAAATTGATATTTGGGGTGTAGGCACTAAACTTATTACTAGTGCGGATATGCCTGCGCTTGGCGGTGTTTATAAACTTTCGGCGGTTATCGACGAAAATGGGGAAATCACTCCTAAAATTAAGGTGTCGGATAATACTGCAAAGATTACCAACCCCGGATTTAAGAATATCTTCCGTGTATACGATAATAAGACGGGCAAAGCCGAAGCCGACTTTATCGGTTTAAGAAGCGAAAAAGCGATTGATGCTTCTAAACCGCTCGTTTTAACGCACCCAACTGAAAGATGGAAAAAGATTATCTTTACCGATTACACGGTAAGACCTTTACAAGTTGATATTATAAAAGACGGAAAACTCGTTTATGAACTACCCACCCTTAAAGAAATTAAGGCTTATGCAAAGCAAGAGATGGATAGTTTCTGGGACGAATATAAACGTCTTGATAGTCCGCACTTATTTAAGGTTGACCTTTCGGACGAACTTTATGAATTAAAGAAAAATATGCTCACGAAAATTCGTGGTGAGTAAAAACGGAGAAAATATTTGGAACTTTCAAAACGCAAATACAAAAAGAGCGAAGTTGAAGAACTAATAAACGAAGCCATAAAAAAAAGCCAAGAAAAATTAGACCTTGAAAAAGAAAAGGTTTTAGAACTTAACGCTGAAAACAAAAGGCTACTTTTAGAACTCGACAACTATAAAAATCAAGACGCTCTCATAAATTCGGCAATCAAGTCCGCCCAAAAAAAAGCGGACGAAATCGTTTTGTCGGCAAAAAAAGTTTACGACTTAGAAATAGAGTCGTTAAAATCTTTCGTTTTGCGTTTTGACGGGTACTTTTCGTACATAATAGAAAAATATCCACACTATCCCGCCGTTATCGAAGCAAAGAAAGTTTACGATACGGTTGCAAACGTTTTAGACAAAAAATCTTCTAATGACGCGGTAAAGGAAATAGAAGATAGTATTAAAAAGGCTAAAAACGTTGGAAAAACCACATTTAATCCCAAACAAAAAATTGAAGATTACGTTGTCGCAACTTCCGACAACGGTTTTAATCTTGACGAAGTGTTAAACCCCGGCGAACTTCATTTGGAGGACTTATGCAAAGAACTTGGACTGATAGACGAAGAAAAATAACCTTTATTTGCATAGCCTTATCGACTTTTGTTTTGTTGCTTGGGTTAGACCAGTTTACAAAACTTTTGTTTAAGGGAATGAACGAGAATAACGGTTGGAATAAAACACCCATAATCGAAGGCTTTTTCTATCTAAGATACGTAAAAAACCCCGGTGCTGCATGGGGGCTATTTGCCGATAAAAGTTGGGGGCAACTATTCTTTAAGATTTTAACGTCAGTTGCACTCGTTGCGTTTATTGTAGCGTACGTTTTTGTTTGCAAAAAAGGGTATAGGGTATTAAACTTTGCCTTAGTACTTATCATAGCCGGCACTATCGGAAACTTCATTGATAGGCTTGCTTATAATTACGTGGTAGACTTTATAAGTTTAGTGTTTGGGGATTATAACTTTCCCGTGTTCAACCTTGCAGACTCTTATATGACGATAGGGGTTATAATGGCAGTCGTTCACTTTTTATTTTTAGACGACAACGCAATTTTTAAGAAAAAACAAAAAAAGGAAGAAAACCTTGACGACAACGCAAATAACGGTTGAAAAAGACGGAATTGGCGTTCGTGCCGACGTGTTTTTATCCGAAAAACTTGAATTTACCCGCTCACGTGTTAAAAAACTTTGTGACGAAGGACTCTTAACTATAAACGGTAAAGAGTGTAAGAGCAATAAAATCTTAAAAGAAAACGACCTTTTAGAAATAACCCTTCCCGAAAATAAAAATTTAGACGTAGAGCCTAAGGATATTCCGATTAAAATCGTTTATCAAGACCAAGATGTTGCGGTAATAGATAAACCGCAAGGCATGGTCGTTCATGCAGGAAGTGGAACTAACGGCGACACGTTAGTTAATGCGCTTTTGTATCACTTAGATAACTTGTCGGGCATAAACGGGGTAATAAGACCGGGGATAGTGCATAGAATAGACAAAAACACTTCGGGACTTTTAGTAGTCGCTAAAAACGATAACGCGCACGTTTGCCTTGCTAAGCAGTTAGAAGATAAAACGTGCAATAGAGTATACGTTGCGCTTTTAGAGGGAAACCTTAAAGAAGATAGCGGAAGGATAGAAACCTTTATTGGAAGAAACCCAAAAGACCGTGTTAAAATGGCTGTCGTTAAATCGGGCAGAACTGCAATTACCGATTTTAAAGTTCTTAAAAGATTTGATGGGTATACTTTGTGTGAATTTTCCTTAAAAACGGGAAGAACTCATCAAATAAGAGTACACGCAAAACATATCGGACACCCAATAGTTGGCGACCCAGAGTATGGCTATAAAAATCAAAGATTCAAATTAGACGGACAATTACTTCACGCGAAAAAACTTGAATTTATTCACCCTACCACGGGGGAAAAGGTAAGTTTTAACAGTGATATACCCGACTATTTTGAAAAAATATTGAAAAAATTAGACAAATAAACAGGAGGCTTATTATGAATTCAGAAAGAAACAGTTTACTTAATTTCATTGCGTTTATCGCAGTAATGGTTATCGCAATATTAGAAGTGTTTAACGTTTTGGCGCACTTTAACGTTTTGACAGTAGGTGGTGTAATTATCAATATTTTGAACACCATTAAAAACCTTGCCATTATCTTGGTAATGGGAATAACCGCTTATAAATACGCTTCAAACCGTAAAAAAGGTGTAAAAATCGCTTACTGGATTGCAGTACTTATCATCGTGGTTGCAACCGTTTTAATGTGGATCTAAAATTAACGTACAAAGGAAAATAAAATGGCAAATCCATTAGTGGCTATAGTCGGCAGACCTAACGTTGGAAAATCTACTTTTTTCAATAAGGTCGTCGGCAAGAAAATTTCAATAGTAGAAAACTTCCCTGGTGTGACTAGGGATAGACTTTATGCCGACGCAGAGTGGTGCGGACGGTACTTTACGCTTGTCGATACGGGCGGATTAGAATTAAAATCTACCGATTCTATGTGGAGACATATTCAAAAACAAGCCGAAGTCGCAATCGATACAGCGGACGTTATTATACTTTTTGCCGATGCAAAAACGGGGCTTACTGCGTCCGACTACGACGTTGCCGAAAAGTTAAGAAAATCAGGAAAGCCCGTAGTTTTAGCGGTAAATAAACTTGACAACTACGAACCCGAAAAACTCTATGAGTTTTACAATATGGGTTTAGGCGAGCCGTTTGGAATATCGGCCGAACACGGCACGGGAATAGGTGAACTTTTAGACGAGGTGGTTTCGCATTTTAAGGTAGATGGCGAAAATTCTGACGACCAATATATCAAACTTGCGGTGGTTGGCAAACCTAATGCGGGAAAATCAAGTTTATGTAATAAACTTTTAGGGTTTGATAGAACTATCGTTTCTTCAGTTGCAGGAACAACTAGAGATGCTATAGATACGCCGTTTAGGTATAAAGATAAAAACTATATGCTTATCGATACGGCAGGCATTAGAAAGAAGAAAAACGTTGAAGAAGACTTAGAGTATTATAGTGTGCTTCGTGCTTTGGGTGCTATAAGAAGGGCAGACGTTTGTCTTATAGTAGTTGACGTAGAAGAAGGGCTTACCGAACAAGACGTTAAGATTTGCGGATACGTTCACGAACAGGGTAAACCTTCAATTATAGTTATGAATAAATGGGATCTTATCGAAAAGGATACCCATACTATAAATAAGTTTAACGACGACGTTAAAGAAACGCTTAAATTTATGGACTATTTCAAGACCATATATATTTCGGCATTGACGGGGCAAAGAACTGATAAGATTTTAGACATGGCTGAAAACGTTTTAGAAAATGCTTCGAGAAGAATTTCTACCGGTCAACTTAACGATCTAATTTTGGACTGTGTAAGGGCAAACGAACCGCCGAGTGTAAACGGTAAGCGCTTAAAGATAACCTACGTCACGCAAGCAAGTACCAATCCACCTGCATTTGTGTTCTTTGTAAACGAATCACCGCTAATGCACTTTTCTTATAAGAGATATTTAGAAAACTGTTTGCGCCGTGCATACGACTTTTCGGGAACGCCTATTAAGCTTATAACAAGGGAAAAAGAAGAAGATGTTTAAACTTGTTTTATTGCTTGTATTGTTGCCGATTGGCAGTTATCTTTTAGGCAACGTAAACTGGGCAATCTTAATATCAAAATTTAATAAAAAAGATATCAGAGATATGGGATCGGGCAACCCCGGAACTCTTAATATGAGTAGAAATTTTGGCTTAAAAATTGGGCTTTTAACCTTCTTTTTGGACATTATGAAAGGCGTAATTCCCGTACTCGTTGCGTATTTTGTTTTTAGAAATATGGGATATTTCCCTAATACCACCTTTGAAGTTTATCACTTTGCGATTTACCTTTGTGGTTTTTGTGCGGTAATTGGGCATATCTATCCGGTATTCTTAAAGTTTAAGGGCGGTAAAGGTATAGCATCTACAATAGGGGTATTGTTATCAACCCAAGGTATTCAAGGTTGGGAGTGGGTGCTTGTTGCAGTTATGGCTCTTATTGCCGCTCTCGTGTTTATTTATCTTACTGAGTTCGGCGCAATGGGTTCTTTTATTGCTATTACGCCTACTGCTATCGGTGCAAGCATATTCTTATTTTTAAACTATTCAAGCGGAAACTACGCAACTATTGCTTTTTACCTTGCAACGAATATGATAATTTTCTTGATACTCTTTTTTACGTGGTTTGCTCACCGCAAAAACATAGAACGAATGTTAGCGGGCGATGAACATCCTACGTCCATTAAAGAAATGGTTATCAAGATGAAAATGAAAAAAGCGCAAGAAAAAGCCAAAAGAGAAGCGGAAAATTCTAATCAAAATTAATTTTTTTTCATAAAGCGAATAAACCTTTCATATATTACTTGTGTAATGTGTGGGAGGTTTTTTTATGGAAAAATACGACACCTACACGCTGGAGGAAAGCAATACGCAGCGCATTGATCTGCACAGGAATTTCCGGAGCCGGTCGGAGGTGCTTGATCTGACGAACGATGTGTGTTACCGGATCATGGCGCGCGATCTCGGCAATGTGGCATACGATGAGGATGCGGCGCTCTACGCGGGCGCAGATTATTGTGCGCCGGATGAGGCAGGGATGTTTGCACCGGAGATTCTTGTGGCGGACAGTGCCGAAGAACTCTTAGAGGGCAGCGGGTACGAAGACCGGAAGCTGTATGAGGCGAAGCTTGTGGCAGAACGCATCCGGAAGCTGAAGATCTCGCAGATGGTAACGGACAAGGCAACGGGGGAACTGCGCGCCGTGCGTTACAGCGATATTGTGATTCTGCTCCGCAGCCTGACCGGATGGGGTGATGTGTACGCCCGGGTATTGAACGCGGCGGGTATCCCGGCCCATACGG
>CAJMCT010000055.1 GCA_905211955.1 uncultured Eubacteriales bacterium
TACCGCCGATAACTTCTACAACGATGTCAACTGCGGGGTTTGAAACGACTTCTTCAATAGACTTAGCAACGGTATTTTCGTCAATCCCTAAAGATTTAGCGCGTTCTACGTTCTTTTCTAAAACGCTTTCAACCGTCACGTCAAGACCTTGAGATTCCTTAAAATACTTTTTGTTGTCAGTTAAAATTTTGTAGGTACCGCCACCTACTACGCCGAGACCTAAAATAGCAACTCCGACCTTTTTCATAACCACTCCTTAACTGTTAAGTTCGTATATAATTCTCAATCCGTCCAAAGTCAACGTTCTATCGACTTTGTTGATTGCTTTTACTTCTTTTGCGATAATTTCGCCAAGACCACCCGTCGCAACGACTTTAATGTCCTTTTCGCCAAGTTCGTCTTTAATTTTCTTGATAATGTTTTCTACAAGCCCTGCAAACCCGAATATGATACCTGCTTGCATGCAATGCTTGGTGTTTTTACCGATAACCGTTTTGGGTGCATCGATTTCTACCATAGGAAGTTGAGCGGTTTTGGTCGCCAAACTCTCTAAAGAAGTTTTGATACCCGGTGCGATTACAACGCCCACGAGTTCACCATTAGCACTTATAACGTCAAACGTGGTTGCCGTACCAAAGTCTATAACCACGATAGGTCCGCCGTATTTTTTATAAGCCGATACACTGTTTACAATAATATCCGCGCCAACTTCTTTGGGGTTATCCGCCTTTACGTTAAGCCCCGTTTTAACACCCGGCCCTATTAGCATAGGCGTCTTGTTAAAGAAGTATTGACACATATGACATATAGTGTAATTAAGGTTTGGTATAACCGAAGAAACGATAATTCCTTCTATATCGGTGGGCTTAATGTTTTTAGTATCTAAAAGATTAACTAAAACCGAGCCATATTCGTCCGCCGTTCTAGATATCCTAGAAGATACCCTAAAAGACGCTACTAACTCTTTTTCCTTAAAAACACCGTATTTTATATTGGTATTTCCTATATCTATGGTAAGAAGCATAATTTATTCCCCTTCTTCCAAGTTCGTTTCTTCTTTATCTTTATTATCGTCTTCTTTATCTTCCACTTCGTCCGTATAAAAGTTTCCGCCAACCGCTTTAATAATTCTATAAAGTGCGGGGGCAACTAAAAGGTTTAGCGCAAGTTCTATAAAGAAGTTAAACGTGACGAGTCCAACTAAAATAAACCCTAAAAGATTTTGACCGCCTGCAATTTGGGTAATTGCGTTCCACATACCTAAACACCCTAAGATAAAGAGTGCGGTATTTACGATAGGAACGGTTGCCGAAGCCAAAAATACTGCGAGATATTTATTCTTTTTAGCCGTCCACTTATAAACGTATCCCGAAAGCAAGCCTGCAACGGTCGTTTTAACGACGCAAGTAAGCGCTGCAACTACGGGCGATTCAGTCCAAATAAGCGTATAAAAAGGTACGAGCCCCATTATGACTTGAATCATAACCACAATCCCGCAAGCAAAACCTAAAAGCGCACCTGCAAAAGGCCCTAATACGAGCGCACCTAAAACGATGGGAACTAACGTAAAGTTAAGTTGCACCGGCCCGATACTAAAAGAGCCACCGAACGTTTGCAATGCAATGACAAGGGCTAAAAGTATGCCCAAAACCGTCACGTTCTTTGCCGTGAAAAACTTATTCATTTTTTTGCCTCCAATCGAATTTCTTTTAAAAGAATATCCGTTATAGCGAATTTATGCACGATAACCATTTACGGTCGAGTTAACAAAATACTCGCGCGCTGGCTTTTATGCACTATAATTTTAGCACAAAAATAAAAGGTTAGCAATTAAATAACAACCCAAAATGCACATTTTTAGCAAAATAAAAGTATATTGATAATAGAACACTTCGCCAAAAACTATTACATAGGCGAAGGAAGAAAAACTTGGAGGTACTTAAATGAACGGTTTTGATTTTGGTGGCAATAACTGTTGCCTTTGGATATTGATAATACTCCTTATTATCTGTCTTTGCAAAAGCGGTTGCTTAAACGGCTTATTTAACAGTTGCTACTGCTTACCTGTCGCCCTACTTTTAATTTGTTGCGTTTGCAAAAACGGCGGTGGCTTCTTCGGGAATTTAGGCTGTGGCTGTAAATAAAAGCATTGAAAAAGGCTTGGGTTTTTCCAAGCCTTTTTTGTTTTTATTCAAGCCCTCTAAACTTTCTTTTAAGTCTAAGTTCGGTGTCCAAAGTCTTTTTCCTAATGCGGATATTTTTAGGTGTCACTTCAAGCATTTCGTCGTCGTTAATAAACTCCATCGCTTCTTCTAAAGACATTAATTTTGGCGTTTCTAATCTTAGCGCGTCGTCAGAACCCGAAGCACGCGTATTGGTTAAGTGCTTTTTCTTGCACACGTTAACGCTTATATCTTCGTTCTTTGGGGAAACGCCTACTACCATACCTTCGTAAACGGGAGTGCCTGCACCGATGAAAAGTTGCCCACGACCTTGCGCGTTAAAGAGTCCGTAAGTGACCGCTTCGCCCGTTTCAAACGCAACGAGTGAACCTGTAGATCTTCTCTCAATATCGCCTTTATATTCTTCATAGCCGTAGAAAATGGTGTTGAAAACGCCTTCTCCACGAGTATCAGTTAAGAACTGACTTTTATATCCGAAAAGCCCTCTTGCCGGAACCTTAAATTCAAGTCTAATACGGCTACCTACATTTTCCATTTGTAAAAGTTCGCCTTTTCTAGTTCCCATGCTTGAAAATACCGTGCCCGTCTTGTCTTCGGGAACGTCAACCACAAGCCTTTCGATAGGCTCTAACTTAACGCCGTTTTCTTCCCTATACATAACCTTAGGTGCGCCCACTTGGAATTCGTATCCGCCACGGCGCATAGTTTCAATCAAGATTGAAAGGTGCATTTCGCCCCTACCGCAAACCCTATAAGAGTCGGCAGAATCAGTTTCTTCTACACGTAAGGATACGTCTTTAAGCATTTCCTTAAATAGCCTATCACGAAGGTGACGGGTTGTGACGAACTTGCCTTCTTTACCAGCAAACGGGCTATCGTTTACCGAAAAGAGCATTTCTACCGTAGGCTCTGAAATCTTTACGAAAGGTACGGGTTCAATGGCGGTTGGAGTACAAATAGTATCGCCGATAGAAAGGTTTTCAAGTCCGCTTACGCAAACTATATCGCCTGCCTTTGCTTCTTCTACGGGCGTTCTTCCTAAACCTTCGATTTGATATATGCTAACCAGTTTGCCCTTTGCTTCGTGCCCCTTTATGTTATAGTTGCAAGTTTCTACTTCTTGGTTAACTTTCACGCTACCACGTTCTATTCTACCAATACCAATTCTACCTACGTATTCGTTATAATCGATTGACGAAACGAGCATTTGGAAGGGACCATCTACGTCCACTTCTTGCGGTTCAAAATAGTTCACGATTGCATCAAATAATGGGGTTAAATCAGTGCCTTTAACCTTGCAATCGGTGGTTGCAGTTCCCGCACGTCCCGAACAAAAAATAATAGGGCTATCAATTTGTTCGTCCGATGCGTTAAGGTCGAATAAAAGTTCTAAAATCTCGTCCTGAACTTCGGAAAGCCTTGCGTCAGGTCTATCGATTTTATTTACTACGATAATAAGTTTATGGTTAAGTTCTAACGCCTTTTGCATAACGAAACGGGTTTGAGGCATAGGTCCTTCACAAGCGTCTACCAAAACCAAAACACCGTTTACCATTTTAAGAACACGTTCTACTTCACCGCCGAAGTCCGCGTGACCAGGGGTGTCTATAATATTGATTTTGGTGTTTTTATAAAATACCGAAGTGTTCTTTGCAAGTATGGTTATTCCACGTTCTCTTTCTAAATCGCCAGAGTCCATAACTCTATCCGAAACTTCTTGGTTTTCGCGGAAAATTCCGCCTTGTTTTAAAAGTTCGTTAACGAGTGTAGTTTTGCCGTGGTCTACGTGCGCAATTATTGCCACGTTTCTAACGTCTGTTCTTTTCAAAATCTTGTCCTTCCTAATGTTCAGTCTTTTTGCGATAATACCGCAATTATCGTTTTAGCATCTTTGATTTCACCGCTATTTATCATTTCTATAACGGTATTTTTATCTATCCACTCACCCGTCAAAAACTCGTCGTCATCTAAGTGCATAGAAGTTTTTTCTATCCCGTCCGCACGGTATAAGTGAATTATTTCTTCGGTGTAGCCGGGGGTTGGGTAAAGTTCAAAAATCTTGGTGATTTTTTTAGCCTTTACACCGCCTTCTTCTTCAAGTTCGCGAATAGCCGTCTCTTTCGGGTCTTCCCCAACGTTGATTTTCCCCGCGGGAATTTCATATATAACCTTTTTATAAGGATATCTAAACTGTTTTACGAGCAAAATCTTGCCGTCTATTTCGCAATAGATAGCGCTACCGCCCGTGTGTTCAACAATTTCCCTTACCGCACTCTCTCCGTTTGGCAAAAGGATTTGGTCTTTTCTAAGGTTTAGTATTTTACCCTTATAGATATACTCTTTTTTAAGGGTTTTTTCTTCAAAGTTCATTTACAACGTCCACTAAAAGTTTTTTTATCTTTTTAACCCTACCAAAGAACATAATCTTGTGCGCTTTGGCAACGTATTTATAGGTTAAGTACGCATACTCTATAGCATCTCTATCACAACTATCGATAACGCTACCAAGCATATCGACTGCAAGGGTTAATTCTAATTTATCAAGGGTTTTAAGGTTGCTTTCTTTAATCTTCTTTTTATCGAGAAGTAAAAGTTCTTTAATCTCTTTAACACTCTTTCCGTAAGCCTTTTCGCTAAGTTCCTTTTCGTTTTTAGCAAGTTCTTCTTGTTTTTTGCGTTCTTCTTCGCGCTTTGCTTCTTCTTCGGTAAGCGCTTCGATGGGGTCTTGAAGTTTGCCTTCGATAACGCTATCCATAAGCGTTTTAACGGCGTCTCTAAACGGTTTTATAATGGTATTTAAAAAGGCAGTATATTCACCGTAGGTGCTACCGTCTTCATAAAAATACTTATCTAAAAACGCGCCAAGCACGATTTTTTTGCTATCGAATTCCATTAAGAGATTAAAGGTGAACGCTAAAAGTTCTCTCGACGAAGTGGGCGAAACGTATTCCCCTTTATCGTCGGATAACGGGTTTTTAACCAAGTACTTTTTCTTTGCGTTTTGATAGTCAAAATCGGAAAGACAATTCTTAAATAACGCTAAAAGCGTATCAGAGCACGCAATGGCTTTTAAAAGATTTACGATTTTTATATCCGCAATGATATATTTGCTTTGAATAAGTTCGTCCGCACGAAGAATAAAATTGTCAAGTTCTTCTCTTTTGGTCATGATAACTCACCCCTACCTTAGTTTGATTTAATTATACCACACTATTTTGTATATTATAAAGTATTTGACCACAATTTCTTAAAAATTTGCCTTTTTTCTTTACAATTCGTGAAATTATGGTATAATATTCAAACGATAGATTGATAAAAAAACGAAAAAAAGGGGAATTTTACATGCAAGTTAAAGGCGACTCATCCTTAAACAAGTTAATATTGTTGTTCGTCTTTGACAAGATGGAAGTTCCGCTTTCGGAAAATACCATCTTGGATATGTGCTGTTCTTCTAACAACTGGCTAGCATATATGGACTGTCAGCCCATACTTCGTCAACTTTTAGATTGCAACTGGATATGCAACATTAGTTCTTCTGGCGAACCTTTATACACCATCACTCCTGACGGACGCGTATGCCTTGCAAACTTTTTTATCAATATCCCAGCATCAACTCGTGAAGAAATTTCACTCTTTATCAAGAATAACCGCGCTAAATACAGAAGAAAGCAAGAATGCGTTGCCGATTATTTTATGAATAAAGACGGCACGTATACGGTATACTTAAAGATTATAGAACCCGTTCAACCTGTCTTAGAGTTAAAACTCGTAGTTCCCAACCGTCAAATCGCAAAAGATATTTACAAAAAATGGGGCGAAAAAGCAACGGGTGTTTATAGAACAATCTACGAAAACTTAGTAGATTAAGGAGTATATATGCACACTTATCAAACAAAAGGCACTTGTTCAAGGCAAATCAACTTTGACGTTGATACCGAAGGAAGGCTTAAAGACGTAAGTTTTATAGGCGGTTGCCACGGCAATCTTCAAGCCGTTTCTAAACTCGTTGAAGGTAAAAGTATAGACGAAGTTATATCTATGTTAAAAGGTATTCAATGTAGAAACAATACGTCTTGCGCAGATCAACTTGCTAACGCACTTATTAAGTACAAAGAACAAAACAATTTATAATAAAAAAACCATCGATTATCGATGGTTTTTGTTTTTACTTTTCTATAATTACGGTAAACGGTCCGTCGTTAATTTGCTCTATCTTCATATCCGCACCAAATACGCCTTTTTTTACGGTTAGACCGCTATTTTTAAGCCCTTCCGCAACGTAAAGATAAAGATCGTTTGCAGGGACGGGTGCTTCGGCACTTAAAAAATCGGGGCGGTTGCCGTGATCGGTATTAGCGTATAAAGTAAATTGGGAAACGAGCAATATTTCACCGCCAACGTCTTTAATTGAAAGATTGGTTTTGCCGTTTTCGTCTTCAAATATACGAAGTGGTGGAATCTTCCTTATAAAATAGTCCGCAACTTCTTTTGTATCCCCTTTTTTAACACCAAGATATATAACGTATCCCTTGTTTATTTCTGAAATCAACTCTCCGTCAACTTTTAAGTTTGCCGATAAAACTCTTTGTATTACTGCCTTCATTTTTAACTCCTTTTTAACATAATAACACACAATCAAATATTTGACAACTTTTAATCTTAATTGTATAATAATATATATAA